>JAZUCT010000060.1:0-4533 GCA_045639255.1 Clostridia bacterium | reverse complement strand
TAATATATTATATTAACAATATAATATCAAATTTAAGTTATAAAATCAATAGAAGAATAAAAAATCCCATTAAATAATGGGATTTAATTGTTCCATTTGTCAGAAGTGTTTAAAATAACTTTATTTTGTTTAAAACTTTCTTTTAGGTCAATAATGCGTTGATTTGAAGAGCCACAAAATTTTAACATATAATCTTTTTTATCTTTTTCAAACTTACCGTCAACAAGGTTGTTTGCAAGTTTTAACAATTCAATTTGTTCAAAATTATTAATATTTAATAAATCTTCAAACTTATAACCAGTGTATATGGCAATATCTAGGTTTCTTTTAACAATTTCACGTGCTAATGGAAGCAATTCTTTTGCTTTGCACATTGGCTCGCCACCACTAAAAGTAACACCTTGAAGCAGGGGATTAAAATCAATTTCGTTTAATAATTCATTAATACTTATATCTTTTCCACCATCAAAACTCCAAGTTTGCGGGTTATGGCAACCTTCACATCTGTGTGGGCAACCTTGAACAAAAATTGTGTATCTTAGGCCAGGTCCATCGGTTATTGAATCGTTAACAACACCAGAAATTCTTATCTTACACATTATGTTTAACTCTGTCCCTTACTTCTGCGCGTTTTGCATTGTTAAACCTATCAAGTGTTCCAACTAAATAACCAGTTATTCGCCTTATTCTTTCTGGTTTGTAACCATCAACGCCTTCAACAGAGCCACATTTAGGGCAGGTAGAACCAATAATTCCAGTGTAAGAGCAAACAGGGCAACGATCAACAGGGTGGTTAATAGAGCCATAACCAATGCCTTTTTCTTTCATATATCTAACAATTTGTTCAAAAGCATCAACATTATTTGAAGTGTTACCATCTAATTCAACATAAGAAATATGCCCAGCATTTGTTAGTTCGTGATAAGGTGCTTCAATATCTATTTTCTTAAATGCGCTGATAGGGAATTTAACTGGAACATGGAAACTGTTTGTATAATATTCTTTATCAGTAACACCTTTAATTTCGCCATATTTTTTCTTATCAATTTTAACAAATCTGCCACTTAACCCCTCAGCAGGTGTTGCAATAAGCCCAAAGTTAAGTTTGCGTTTTTGGCTTTCTTTATCTAAATAATCACGCATAAATTTAATAATTTTCAAACCAAGTGCTTGGCTTTCAGCACTTTCACCATGATGTTTTCCGGTTAAAGCAGTTAAAGTTTCAGCAAGCCCAATAAAACCAACCGAAAGCGAACCATGTTTTAAAATATCGCCAACTTTATCGGTTTTAGCCAACTTATCTGCATCAATCCAAACACCTTGTTCCATAAGGAATGGATAGTTATAAACGCATTTATTTTTTTGAATTTCAAATCGGTCAAGCAATTGATTAACAACAAGGTCAATTCTTTTTTGAAGCATATTAAAGAATTTATCAATATCTCCCTTTGCTTCAATTGCAAGCCTTGGCAAGTTTATTGAAGTAAAACTTAAATTGCCTCTGCCATAACTTATTTCACGGCTTGGGTCATAAACATTTCCCATAACCCTTGTTCTGCAACCCATGTAAGCAACTTCGGTTTCAGGTTTGCCTTTTTCATAATATTGCAAGTTATATGGTGCATCAAGGAATGAAAAGTTAGGGAACAGCCTTTTTGCACTAACTTTGCAAGCAAGTTTAAATAAATCATAGTTAGGGTCGCCTTCATTAAAGTTAACGCCTTCCTTAACCCTAAAAATGTGAATAGGGAAAATTGGTGTTTCGCCATCACCAAGCCCAGCATCTTGTGCAAGAAGAACATTTTTAATAATCATTCTGCCTTCGCTTGAAGTGTCGGTTCCATAGTTAATTGAACTGAATGGAACTTGTGCACCAGCCCTTGAATGCATTGTGTTAAGGTTGTGAATAAGTGCTTCCATTGCCTGATAAGTTGCATTGTCAGTTTCATTAAAGGCATTTTCAATTGCAAATTTTTTAACTTTTGCTAATTGGTCTGAACTTAAATAATTTTTAAATGCTTCTTTTTCTGCATTATTAAAATCTTCATTGTTATCAAGTGCAGGCATAAGATTTTTTTGATTATAAATATCATTAAAAATTTCTTTAATTTGTTCAAAACTTAAATCATTTCCAATAATAAGTGAATATGCTTTATAAAAATTTTGTATGTAAGTTTTCTTATATGTTTTTTTAACGCCAAAAGCCATTCCATAATCGAAGTTAGGAATGCTTTGCCCGCCATGCTGATCATTTTGGTTTGCTTGAATTGCAATGCAGGCCAAACTTGCATAACTTCTTATATCGTTTGGTTCACGCAAAAAACCATGTCCAGTTGAAAAACCATCTTTAAACAACTTAATAATGTCAATTTGGCAACAAGTTTCAGTTAAAGTATAAAAATCAAAATCGTGAATATGAATATCACCACTTTTGTGTGCTTTGGCTTGTTCAGGTTTTAACACATATTTTGAAAAATAATCTTTTGCACCTTCACTGCCAAATTTTAACATTGTTCCCATTGCGGTGTCGCCATCAATATTTGCGTTTTCACGTTTAATGGCACTATCGTTTGCAGAAGAATTGTTAAGCTCGTTATATAACTTCATTAATTCGGTTTTCATTTCACGAATATCGCTTCGTTTTGCCCTGTAAAGAATATATGCTTTTGCAACTTCATCATATCCATTTTGCATAAGAACTTTTTCAACTGCATCTTGAATATCTTCCACACTTGGAGTTTTATCTTTAAACTCCTCTTCCACCATTTTTTCAGTAAGTAAAGCAAGTTTTTTGCAAACACTTAATTCTTGTTCGCCCAAAGCGTTCATGGCCATTGCAATTGCGTTTTCAATCTTAGAGTTATCGTAATTAACAATTCTTCCATCGCGCTTAACAATTTTATTTATCATAAGTTCCCCCTTTAAATACAACACAACATTTTGTGTTTAGCTATTTTTTAAACCACAAGATATTGCGTAACTATAAAAAATAATAAAACTATAAAAAAATAAAGTCAAACAAAATAAGCAATAA
Organism: Clostridia bacterium; assembly: GCA_045639255.1. GTDB lineage: Bacteria > Bacillota > Clostridia > Christensenellales > UBA1242 > JAZUCT01. Next base: position 1,499 of record JAZUCT010000060.1, on the reverse strand, counting down.
TTTTTAAATATGAAAAAGTTCCTTAAAATAATGTTGATAACTTTTTTAAATATTAATGTTAAATTATTAATAAAATAAAAAAACAGCAAAATTTGCTGTTTAATTATTTATTTTTTAAAATTTCATTAAGTGCAGTTAAAACACCAATTTTTCCATATTCAAAAATTAAACCACCTTGCATATAAGCAGTGTATGGCGGAATAACTGGCCCATCGCAAGTAAGTTCAATGGTTGAACCACTTGTAAATGTTCCTGCTGCCATAATTTCTTCGTGCGGATAGCCGGGAAATTCGCAAGGAATAGGGGTTACATAACTATCAATTGGTGAACCTTTTTGCAAACCACGGCAAAAATTAATCATATCATCTTTGTTTTCCAAATCAAATGTTTGAACTATATCACTTCTGTGTGAACAATATCTTGGTGAAACATTGTTATATCCCAATTTTTCAATAATATAACTTGAAAATATTGCAGTTTTAACAGCATTCATAACAGTATATGGTGCAAAGTATAAACCTTTAAAATATTTGTTATTTTGGTTATAGTTAGCACCTAAATCTTTGGCAATGCAAGGTGCAGTTAATCTTTCTGCAATTTGTTCAATTAAATTTTCCTTTCCTGCAATATAACCGCCAGAAGTTGCAATTCCACCACCTAAATTATGCATTAAAGAACCAGCAATAACATCTGCACCAACTTCAGTTGGTTCTTTTTCTTCAACCATTTCGCCATAACAGTTATCCACCACAACAAAAGTGTTTGGGCTAATATTTTTAATAATTTTCACAATTTCTTCAATTTGAGCAATAGAAATTCCATCTCTGTGTGCATAGCCTTTTGATCTTTGAATTGCAACAAGTTTAACATAATCTTTTTTTAATCTTTCTTCAATTAAAGGCACATCAAAACAATTGTTGTTAACAAGTTCAAATTGTTCATATTTAACACCATTATTCATAAGCGAGTGAACACTGTTGCCAGTTATTCCAATAATATTTTGCAATGGGTCGTAAGGCAAGCCTGTTATTGAAATCATGGTGTCGCCATAATGCAAAAGTCCAGAAAGAGTTAAATAAATTGCATTTGTTCCACTCATAATTTGTGGCCTAACAAGTGCGTCTTCTGCACCCAAAGCATCGGCAAAAACTTTTTCAAGTTTATCACGGCCAGAATCAAAAAATCCATATCCATTCATTTCTTCAAAATCCTGATATCCAACCTTGTTTTGAATAAAAGCTTTCAAAACTTTTTTGCAATTATGTTGGCAAACCTTTTCAGCTTTATCATAATATGGTTTCAAAGCTTTGTCAGAATTTTCTGCTAATAATTTAAGTTTTTCATCTATATTTAAAAAATCCATAAAACACCTCAACGAATTCTAGCACATAATTAACAAATCTGTCTAGCAAAAAAATATTGACAATTAACAAAAAATATTATATAAATTAAAGCATTATTTTTTTAAGAATGGAGTTATTATGGAAAACAAAAGAGCA
>JAZUCT010000059.1:0-14026 GCA_045639255.1 Clostridia bacterium | reverse complement strand
GGCTGATCTCCCCCAAGAGTCCACATCGACGGGGAGGTTTGGCACCTCGATGTCGGCTCGTCGCATCCTGGGGCTGAAGCAGGTCCCAAGGGTTTGGCTGTTCGCCCATTAAAAAGGCACGCGAGCTGGGTTCAAAACGTCGTGAGACAGTTTGGTCCCTATCCATCGTGGGCGTAGGATATTTGAGTGGATCTGCTCCTAGTACGAGAGGACCGGAGTGGACGTACCTATTGTGCATCGGTTGTCACGCCAGTGGCACGGCCGAGTAGCGAAGTACGGAATAGATAAGTGCTGAAAGCATCTAAGCACGAAACTAGCCACAAGATTAGATATCCCATAGCATAAGCTAGTAAGTCACCTTGAAGACTACGAGGTTGATAGGTCAGGGGTGTAAGTGCAGTAATGCATTTAGCTGACTGATACTAATATGACGAGGGCTTGATCAAAAACTAATAAAACTTAGGCTTGTTAATGGTGCAAAATTAACAGGCAAACTAATGAACCATATTTGAATATTAAATTTTTATGCAGTTGTTAGAGTTCTTACAATCAGTTGACAAGTTATCACTTTTGTGATAAGCTTATCCTAGATAATTCCAAGATATATTCTTGTTATTATACCATTGTTGGTGACGATAGAGAAAAGGATCCACCTGTTCCCATTCCGAACACAGAAGTTAAGCTTTTCATCGGCGACGATAGTTGGACCGAAGGGTCCCGTTAAAATAGCACATTGCCAACATTCCATTAAAACCGCTTATGCGGTTTTTTTGTTTTTTAATTTTGATATTAAATTTAATTTTGATATTGCATTTATGATAAAACTATGTTATCTTATACTTAATAATTAATCAGTAGGTATTAACAATGAAAAACATAACCAACGAAGATTTAAAGAATGCAAAAAAACAAATCTTTCTTGCAGAATTTGAAAAACATAAAACAAATTATTTAACTTTTAAAAAAGCAAAGTTTGGCGATGAAAAATCAAAAAAAATTTGCCTTGCATCTATTGCAGGCATAAGGGAAATTCTTTATGAACTTGCAAACAACGCAAAGTTAAATGGGTTTGAAGATGTTTCTGTGAAAGCAGGTTATGTTGCAGTTTTGGCAGATGATTTATATAAAAGTTTGTTAAATGAAGTTAATCAAAACGGTGAATTTGTTAATGGTTTTGAAATTGAATAGAACAAAAAACAAAGGTAAATTCCTTTGTTTTTTTTGTTTAAGTCTGTGTTGTTATGAAAAATTAAACAATAAATTCTGTAATAAAGGCTTATAAAATTTTAAGTGTTGAAATTTAAGTTTTTATATGTTATAATGTTAATGTATAAGGACAAATTATGAAGAAACATTATTCTGCTGAAATTCAAGCATACTATGAAGCACTTGAAAAAGAAAAGATTGAACTTTACGAACAATATATAAATAACTCGAACATACTTAAAATTCTTAACCAAAATATTCAAGAGCTAAAAGATAATAAATATAAGAAAGATGATAAAGATGCAAAACTTCACTTTTGGCTATGGGTGGGCTGGCTTGTTGGCATTGTAACATCAATTGCTTTGCGTGTTGCTGGCATACCTGATTTATCACTTATTTTTAATGTTGGTGCAGTTGCTTTCTTAATTCCAAACCTTGTGGGTAAAATTCTTGAATTTCCACACAAGAAAAAATATGTTGCAAAAAAGCGTAAACTTCGTGAAAAAATAAATTCAATTGAAGATGAAAATAAAAAAATCAGCGAAACATTGCTTGAAATAAAAAGTGAACAAACAAAAGCACTTCTAACCGCAAAAACAAACCAACATTCAAAAGAGTTTGAAACATTGGTTCAAACAATAAAACTTTTAAAGAAAAGAAACAACTATGCTGTTAAACCACAATTTAAAACAGAAACAGAAAATGAAATTAATATTAACTAAAAAAAACCGCATTTCTGCGGTTTTTGTTATTATTCCTATTTTATTATTTTAAACAGTTGGGTAAGTAAGGCCAGCAGGCATATGTCTGAATTCCATATTATATACTGCCGAGTAAGCTTGACCATTTGTAAATCTCATTTTCCAAGTTATAGAGAACACATGTTCGCTTGTTGCAATAATAAGAATATCATAGTATTCATAAGTTAACCCACCAATTTGTTTTGAGTAAGAACTGTTTTTATTATTCATTTTATAATAATAACTTCCAGTTTCAACTCTATCTAATCTAACATCAAATTGATACATAAATGCAAGATAAAGATTTTTTGTTGAACTTATCATTGTGTTAAACTCGTTTTGAGTTGCACTTGAAACATTCCAAGAGCCATCTGATGTTTGTTTTACATATTTTGAATAAGTGTTATCGCCGTTATTTTTATAGTATGCATCCTGACGGTTTGTAACAGGGTTGTTTGGTGTATACATTCTGAACCCGTTATTGCTATCAAAATAATATTCGCCGTAATCCACATCGGTTGTGCTTGGGCCACCTTTAATATAGAATTGTGTGGTTTTATCAAACACTTTTTCAAGCTGACTTGGAGTATGAAGTATCCAACATTTTTTACCTTCTATAAGATGAGTTAAAATTCCTTCTTCTGTTCTGCAAACATAAACAGTATCAAGGTTAAGCGCAGCAACTGATGCATATTGTGAATTAATTTGTGAAACATCACACGAATAAACTTTTTCTGCTTCAACATCATAGTTAACAGGTGTGGTGTAAGTGAAGTTTGCATAGTTTGAATTAATATAGTTAATTAAATCTATATAAGCGTTAACATGAGCATTAAATTCTGTTTCGGTTATTTCAGTTAAATCTTCTGATGTAACAGCAGTGCCAGCACTTTCTCTTACAGAATAATATCTGTAAGGATCACCTTGTGTGAACATTTCCTTATAAAATCTTTTAAACATTTTTGAGTTTGGATAATCTGTGTTTTTATATATAACATTATAATCTATGGCATTGTTATACAAACTGCCCCTGTAATGCTTATAAGAAAGCCCAATTAATTCGTTATTTTCTATCAAGTCAGTTCCTTGTGCATGAACATAAAATTCTTCAACATTAAAAGTTGATTGCCATTCTTCTTCAATAATTTTCCACCTGTCAAATTTGTTGCCATTGCAACCAGCAAGATAAATTATGCATGGAAAAATTAAAGCAAATGCTAAAACTAAACTTAAAATTTTCTTTTTCATATTTCCCCCTTAAAGTTAGTTAATATATTATATCACACAATTTTAAAAAAGTAAGTTATTTTTTAAGGATTATTAAAAAAGGCTGTAAAAACAGCCTTTTGTTTAATTATTATTATTAATTTTGCTAACTGCAACAGCACAACTTATTGTTGCACCAACAATTGGATTGTTTCCCATGCCAATAAATCCCATCATTTCCACATGTGCAGGAACTGAACTTGAACCTGCAAACTGAACAGAACAATGCATTCTGCCCATTGTGTCGGTTAAGCCATAACTTGCAGGGCCAGCCCCCAAATTATCTGGGTGCAAAGTTCTTCCAGTTCCACCGCCGCTGGCAACCGAGAAATATTGTTTATTGTTTTCAATGCACCAGTTCTTATATGTGCCTGCAACAGGGTGTTGAAAGCGGGTTGGGTTGGTGGAATTGCCTGTTATTGAAACTTGAACTTGTTCGTGTTTCATAATGGCAACACCTTCTTCAACATTATGTGCACCATAAACTTTAACTTTGCTTCTGTTTCCATTGCTGAAAGCAACTTCTTCAATAATTTCAAGTTTGTTTAAGTTATTATCGAATTTTGTGTTAACAAAGGTGAAACCATTAATGCGTGCAATAATATAAGCCGCATCTTTTCCCAAACCAAGAATTATAACTTTAAGTGGGTTTTTTCTTACATTGTTTGCGTTATTTGCAATGCCAATTGCGCCTTCGCTTGCAGCAAAACTTTCATGCCCAGCAATAAAGCAGAAGCAAGAAGTGTTTTCGCTAAGCAATCTTTTTGCAAGTTCGCCGTGCCCCTTTCCAATTTGGCGGTTTTCACTTACCGAACCTTCAACACAAAAACTTTGCAATGCTTCGCCTAAATAATCGCAAATTTCTTCGTTAGATTTTGCTTTCTTTTTCAATGCAATTGCACAACCAACAGCATAAGCACAAACAGCATCGTCGAAACAAATTGGTTGAATGCCCCTTATAAGATTTTCAATTTCAAGGTTATTGGAATGGCAAATTTCAAAAACTTCATTAAGGTTTTTTATTCCATATTTTTTAAGCAATGCATTAATTTTATCAATTCTGCGTTCATAATTTTCAAAAGTTATCATGTTGCCCCCTTATTCGTGCCTTGGGTTAATAAAATTAACACCATCAGCAAACCTTCCATAAGTTTTTGTGTTTTTATTAACAGCATCTTTTCCGCTTTCGCCATTTTCAAGGCAAGCAATTAGTTTTGGTAAATTAACATATTCATAGCCAATAACCTGACCGTTCTGGTCAAGTGCTAACTTGGTTATATAACCTTCTGCCAAGTTTAAGTATCTTACACCTTTTTCGTCAGTGGAATAAACTGTTCCAACCTGACTGGTTAAGTTTTTTCCAAGGTCTTCAAGTGCAGCACCAACAGGCAAACCATTTTTTGAAAAAGCAGTTTGGCTTCTGCCATAAACCGCTTGCAAGAAAAGTTTTTTCATTGCGTCGTTAATGGCATCGCAAACAAGGTCGGTGTTTAAGGCTTCCAGCAAAGTTTTGCCGGGCAGAATTTCGCCCGCCATTGCCGCAGAGTGAGTCATGCCCGAGCAACCCAAAGTTTCAACAAGCGCTTCTTTAATAATTCCATTTTTTATGTTAAGTGTAAGTTTGCAAGCACCTTGTTGTGGGGCACAAGCACCAATGCCATGTGTTAGGCAAGAAATATCTTTAATTTCTTTTGCTGTAACCCAATTCCCTTCAACAGGAATAGGGCTTGCACCAAAGGTTGCACCGCAACCAACTTTTTGCATTTTGTTAATTTCTGATGTGTTCATAAAAAACTCCTTTATTATTCGCTGTATGGTGGTGGCGGAGAACAGATAATAAAATCTTTTTCCTTTTCCTTATATTTTTCCAACTGGTGTGTAAGGTGATAACTATAATAGCCATCAGCAGTTACAATTATATGATCTAAAACATGCACCCCGTTAAGCATAAGCGACCTTGTTATTGTTTCAGTGAACATGTTATCTTCTTTGCTTGGTTCAGGGTTATTGCTTGGGTGGTTATGTGAAATAAGCACGGCGCTTGCATTAAGTTGCAAAGCGGTTTCCAAAATTTTTCGAATGTTAACATTTGTTGCATATTTTGTTCCAGAAGATATTTTAACACACTTTAAAATATAGGAACTTGCATCGATAAAAATTGCATATAACTCTTCATAACTTAAAAACTGCAAAATATTTTTGCAATATTCAATTGCAGTTGATGGGTTATTAATAATATGAATATTGGCATTGCTTAACATGGTGTATTTTTTAAAAATTTTAGGCAAACTTGTTAAAAAAGTGGCAGTATTTTCGCCAACACCTTTAATTTTAAGCAAATATTCACTGTCGGCATCAATAACATTTTTTAAGTTTCCAAACTCGTTTATTAAAATGTGTGCCAATTCATTTGTATCTTTTCTTGGAATGGAATAAGTTAGCAAATATTCCAAAATCTGATAGTCTTCCATAGTTTCAATATCTGTGCTATGCAATCGGCATCTTAACCTTTGTCGGTGCCCAGAATGAATATCTTTTGTATGTTTCATAATTTATCCTTAGTAAGTTAATATATTATACAACAAAACATAATTTAACACAAAATAAATATTAAAGGTTGTTTGCAAATAAAAGATATAAATGTTATAATATCACTGAATTAGGGGGATTTAAAATGAGCATACTTAACGATTTTAAACAGCGTGGGCTTATTAAACAAACAGTTTTTGAACAGGAACTTGAACAACAACTTGAAGATAAAATGGTAAGGTTTTATGTTGGGTTTGATCCTACTGCCGACAGTTTAACAATTGGCCACTTTTTGCCAATTCTTATGGCAAAACGCTTGCAAATAGCGGGTCATAAACCATATATTCTTGTTGGTGGCGGAACTGCAAAAATTGGCGATCCAACCGGCAGAAGTGATATGCGAAAAATGCTTAGTGCCGAGCAACTTGAACAAAATGTAAGGGCAATAAGAAATCAACTTGAACAATATTTAAGTTTTGAAGGCGAAAATGGTGCAGTGCTTGTTAACAACGCAGATTGGCTTGATAAACTTAACTATATTGATTTCATTCGCGATGTTGGTGCTTGCCTTTCTGTTAACAGAATGTTAACTGCCGAATGTTTTAAACAACGCCTTGAAAAAGGGTTAAGTTTTTTGGAATTTAACTATATGCCAATGCAGGCTTATGATTTCTATTATTTATTTAAAAACCACAATGTAACACTTCAAGTTGGTGGCGATGATCAATGGAGCAACATGCTTGCAGGTGCAGATTTAATAAGGCGAAAACTTTCTAAAACCGCATATTCATTTACAGTTCCACTTCTTTTAAAAAGTGATGGAACAAAAATGGGTAAAACCGCAGGTGGTGCTTTGTGGGTGGATAAAAACAAAACTTCAAGTTACGATTTGTTTCAATATTTCAGAAATGTTGAAGATGTTAAGGTGGAAGAATGTTTCAGAATTTTAACATTTGTTCCGCTTAATGAAATTGCTGAAATTTTAAAAGGCAACATTAACCAAGCAAAAGAAAGGTTAAGTTATGAAATTGTTAAAATTGTAAGGGGCAAAGCCGAAGCCGATAATGCTTTGGCACAAGCAAAAGCATCGTTCAGCGGAAACACTGAACAAATGCAAACTGTTGAAGTAAGCAAAGAAGTTACAAATATAACAGATTTGCTTTGCGAACTTAAAATTGCAAATTCAAAAAGTGAAGCACGCAGGCTTATTGAAGGCAATGCAATTAAAATTGATAACCGATTAATAAGCAATGTGCAAGAACAACTAACTGAACAAGAAAAAGAAAGCACTTTTGTTGTGCACAAAGGCAAAAAAGTTCATATTAAGGTGAAATTGGTTTAATGCAACACTATGTTATTCCAACAAACGCAGAAACAATAACAGAGATAAAAAAATCAAAATTTATCTCTTTTGTTTTTTATGTGCAAACCGAAGCAGAAATTAAGTTTCACCTTGAAAAACTTAACAAAACTTATGCCGATGCAACACATATTTGTTATGCATATGTTGTGTTGGATAATGGCGTTAAAGAAAAGGCTGTTGATAATGGCGAACCAAGTGGAACAGCGGGCAAACCTATTTTGGATTGCATTAAAAAGCAAAACTTTGTTAACATGTTGGTGGCGGTTGTAAGATATTTTGGTGGCATAAAACTTGGTGCAGGCGGGCTTGTTAGGGCATATTCACAAAGTGCAAAAAGTGTTATTGAAAGTGTTAAAAATTTAATGCAACCATATGTTGAATATGAAACTTTAAACTTTGAAATTAAGTATAACACACTTTCAAACTTTAAAAAATATTGTGCCGAAAACAACTGTCAAATTATAAACCTTAACTTTGCCAATAACATTGAAGTGCAAATAAAAGTGCCAAAGGGGAGTGAACTTAACTTTGAAAGTTACAAAAATTGAACTGCAAAAGAAAAATAAAAACCGAGTAAGTGTTTTTTGCAACGATGAATATTCATTTTCACTAAATGCCGAAACTTTGGTTAAGCATAACATAAAAGTTGGCAGTGAACTTACACAGCAAACTGCGCAAAACTTGGTGTTTGAAAGCGATGCACTTTCAGCAATAAACAAGGCCAGCGAGTATGTTACAAAAGGCTTAAAAACCCGCAAGCAAATTGCCAACTATTTAAAAAACAAGGGATTTGACCAAAATATAATTTCAAATGCAATTGCAAAACTTGAAGAATATTTGCTTATTGATGATAACGCATACATTAAAGCATATGTTAACGATCATAATGGCTATGGCGAACTTAAACTTAAACAACAGTTAGCCCTAAAAGGTGTTGAAAAAGAAATCATTGAAAAGTTTTTTGAAGAAAACTATGAAGTTAATTTTGAAAAACTGCAAATTCTTAAAAATAAATATTTAAAAAATAAAGAACTTACAACAGAGAATATTTTAAAATGCAAAAAACATTTGTTATCGAAAGGGTTTAAATATGAAGATATTCAAACTCTTGATTGGAGTGAAAATGAAAGTTGGAATTGATATTGTTGAACTTAAACGCATAAAAAAACTTTTGAAAAAAAACAATTTGCAAAAAGTTTTTTCTGTTACCGAAATTGACAACATTCAAAAAAGTGCCCACCCAGTTCAAAGGGCAGGCGGTTATTATGCTGTTAAGGAAGCAGTTTTAAAAGCATTTGGTTTTGGCTTGTTTAATGGTTTGGAACTTAACCAAATTTGTGTTGATTATTTGCAAAATGGAAAACCATATATAAAACAAACACAACAAATAAAAACAGCAATGCAAACCCAAAATTTAACACAAATTGAAATAAGTATTTCACACACAGAAAAAATTGCAATTGCCAACTGCACACTTTTATAGTGTGCTTTTTTATGCCCAAAAAGTGAACTGTGCTTACCAATTATCAAAGAACAATTCATTTCTTTCACCGCAAAAGAAAATAATTTTTACACCAAAAAAATATATTTTTCATACTATGAACTGAATTATTTCCGTTTAATAAAAACAAATTTGGAAATAATTAATTTTCAAAGGAGAAAAGTATGGTGGTTAAACGCGGTGAAATTTATTATGCCGATTTAAGCCCTGTTGTTGGAAGCGAACAGGGTGGTCTTCGCCCTGTGCTTATTGTGCAAAACAACACAGGCAACAAATTCAGCCCAACAGTTATAATTTCTGCAATAACCAGCCAAACAACAAAGAATAAAATTCCAACACATGTGCAGTTGCCTTGCAATACATATGGGTTACCAAAAGATAGCGTTGTGCTTTGCGAACAAATAAGAACAATTGATAAACAGCGCCTTAAACAATTTGTTTGCGAAATTGATGAAGTGCTTATAAAAAAAGTTAATCAGGCACTTAAAATAAGTTTATGGATTGATTAAAATAGGAATGGTTAAAAATAACAAGTTCCTATTTTTTGTTTTTTTCAAGGCTGAAATTTAAAAAAACTTAAAAAATGGGGTATTGACTAACACATATTTATTTGTTATAATTGCATTGAATATAAGGGGGTGCTTTATGTTAATTTTAATTGGAAGAATTTTGGTTGTTGCAGTGTTTGCATCAATGCTTATTGGCTTAACTTGTTATGCAATTGCAAAAACAAGGGAAAATCATCCAAGCCAAAAATCAATTAACAAACAAATTGAAAAACAAACAAAACTATATGAAAAACAAGCACAAAAAGAAGCGGAAGTTGAAGCACAAAACACAAACATTAACAAAGCCACTGAAATTGAAACAATAAAAGAAGTTGTTGTTAACAAAAACAACATAATTGAATATGGCAACGGTGCATTCAAAGTTAACAACCCTGCTTGGAAAGAATATGTTAAAAAACTTATAATAGGCGGGCACCTTGAAGAAACAAAAAACGCCGAAGATTTTTCAGTTTTAAACATTGTTTCAGCAGATAAAAGTGAAAAATTAAGGTTTGTTGGTGATTTAAAAGATATAAAAGATATTTTAACAACAAACGGAAGCGTTAACGATGGCATTAAAGCACCATTTGAAATTAACGATTTGGCAATTGTTGCAAAAGATGGCTCGGTTAACGAAAAATTTGTTTTCACAGAAAATGGTTTAACAAAAGTTATAACAAAAGCATATGCCGCATCAATGGATATGGAAATTGAAGATAAATAAAAATTGAACGCAAAAAGCGTTCTTTTTTGTTAACTTTTGTTGAAAATTAAGTTTGGCAATTTTTTCAAGATTTTGGTTTATTGACTTTTATGTTTTTTATTATTATAATGAACTTATGAAACAAAAGAAGTTCGATTTAATTTTTCTTGCTTGCTTTATAGGTGTTGTGGCGCTTGTTATTGGCTTGCTTGCAATTTTTAAAGTTAATGTTAATTGGTATGGCTTGCTTATTGCAGTTGCATTTTTAATTGCGCTTGTTATTGTAAGGGAACTTGCAGGCATAAGGGGTTTTGAAAAAGATATTGCCTTTGATTTGTTAATGGTTGTGTTTCCGTTTGCAATAATTGGTGCAAGGCTGTTTTATGTTTTGTTTTCTGGCACAAGTTGGACTTTTTGGGAAATTTTGCAAGTTTGGAATGGCGGGCTTTCAATAATTGGCGGTGTTATTGGCGGATTTTTGGCTTTGGTTGTTTATTCTGCAATTAAAAACAAAAATGTGTTTGCATTCACCGATATAATTGTGCCTGTGCTTATGCTAGGGCAAGCAATTGGCAGATGGGGTAATTTTGTTAACCAAGAAGTTTTTGGCAATGTGGTAACAAATCCAAAACTGCAATGGTTTCCGTTTGCAGTGTTTATTGATGCAACAAACAATTGGCACTATGCGTTGTTCTTTTATGAAAGCATGCTTAACTTAATTGGGGCAATTGTTATATTCATAATATTCAAAAAAGTTAAAAAAACAGGCTATTTCACAAGTGCATATTTAATTTATTATGGATTAATTCGAAGCATTATGGAAGTTAACCGTTACAGCGAATTTATTTTGCAAACAAAAGGTGGTTTGCCAGCCAGCCAAATTGTAAGCATATTATTTATTGTGCTGGGCATTGCATTGCTAACCTACACAATAATAACCGATGTTAAGGAGAGAAAGAATGCAAAAAATATCAATGGCAGAGTATGAACGCAGAATTAATTTGTTAAAGCAAGATTATGAACAAAAATTGCAAGAACAAAAAGAACGCATTATTGAACTGCGTGAAGAAAACGATGCTCTTAAACAAAAAATAAGTTCTTACAGTATTAAAGATGAAAGCATTTCAAGGGCTTTGGTGCTTGCTGTTGAAAAGGCAAAAGAACTTGAAAACAGTTCAAAAAATCTTTATGAACTTGAAATTCAACGCATAAGAATTTTATATTCCAGGTGGGAAAAGTTGCTTAATTTAATAATAAAAAAATATCCAAATGTAAGGGCAATTAACGAAATTAACAACTTAATAACCGAGTTTAATCAGTCAATTGAACAAACAATAAACTCTGGCTTTGTTGCCAACCCCGAAGAAGATAAGGTTTATGTTAAAACCTTGCTTTCAAAAATGAATGGATATGTAACAAATCGAACTGGTGGCGGAATAGGTGTTGTTCCAACAAAGCAACCAGAACAAACAGAAGTTGTAAAAACTCAAAGGGCAGAAGAACCATCAGAAATTAAACACAGCGAAAGGCCAAGTATGTTAAAGCCAGTTAGCAATTTAACTTTAAACAAAAACGATGGTTACGATAATTTGGTGGATAAGTTCCTTGATGAAAACGATGGCGAAGAACTTAACACCGCATATGCAAAAAAAATTGCACCAATTCTTAACCAGCGCATTGAAGAAAAAATTGAAGATTATATGAATTCTAACAAAGAAAAAGGCTTTGATTTAAGCGAAGCAGTTTGCCCAAAAGAAACTTTGGAAGAAATTATGAAAGCCTTTGATTTTTATCCTAACGAAGATTAATTTAATTTTATTTAATAAATAAACAAAAAAACCTGCAAACGCAGGTTTTTATTGTTAATAAGAATCAGATGCAAATGCTGAAATTAATAATGGAATAAGCGATAATATTGCCAAAACTATGCAAACAATTAAAATTATTCTAAGCACTTTTCTTTCTTTTGTGCTTTTTGCTTTTCCAATAAAGAACAGCCAAATTAAAACACAAAGGGCAATAACCGATAAATATGCGGGCCCAGAGTAAGCGAAGTCATCTGGATAAAATATAATCATAATTAAGAAAGCAACTACACAACATAATCCCATATAAGAAACCGGTGCAAGAATATATTTAAGCCAAGATGGAGTTTTATTAACAATAGGCAATTTGCTTGGTGGCAAATCATTTATTTCTTGTTTTGTGGTGCCATGTTTTTTTGCTTTGCCTTTTTCAACAAAATGCACAATTAACATCATTATGGAAGTGAACAATAATATTCCACCAATGCTTAATGGAATTTCAATGAATGGCGAATCGATTGAAAATCCAATGTTTAGTGCTGTAACTGAAAGGAATGTTATAATCCCCCATAATATCCAAAACTTTTTTAAACTTTTTTTAGATTGAGAATTTGCTTGTTCAACAGTTTCAAGTTCGTTGTTTTTTTGTTCAACAATTGCAGGTTCATTGTTTTGTTCTTCAACATTTTCAGGTTTTGCAGGTTGAGGAATTGTTTCGGTTAAACCTTTGTTTTGGTTTGCAATTGTATTGTTGTTTAATTGCGGTTGTGGTGCAACCGGTGTTCTTTGCGGTGTTAATTGTTTTTCTTGTGGATTATTTTTTACTTCTTTCCTTTCTTCATCTGTTAAAATAACAGGATTTCCATATTCATCATATTTCCATTGATTTTTAAAATAGATGTTAAAGTTTCCTTTAATTAAATTTAGTTTAAGTTGTTTGTTTGATAGAAATTTGAAAAATTTCCATTTTAAGGAAAATCCACATTTCAGCAACACATTGCAAGTTGAAAATGCAAAAATATTTTTTCCATACCACGATTTATTTTCAACAGGTATTAACTCTTTTTCCCCCTCAACATGTTTAAAATTAAACATGCCAACTCTTTTAACCGATGGTTTTTCCAACACAATATTTGTTTTGGAAGTTAAACCTGCAAAAGCACCGCCTGCTATCCATTTAATTGTTTTTGGAACAATAACTGTTTCAAGATTGGTGCATTTATAAAAAGCATAACTTTCAATATATCTTACAGATTTATCAAATCTAATTGTTTTTAAGCTTTTGCACCCATAAAAAGACATTATATAAACATTTTGATTAATAACCAAATGCTCTGCTTTTTCAAATTTATTTATTTTGTTATTAAATAAATATAAATCTGCCCCAATATGCAAAGGGTTTGAAAAAGCAACAGTGTTTAAATAGCCGCTAAATCTTAAAGATAACCAGTTATATAACGAACCACGGAAATAAACCTTTTTAATGTTGCAACCAGCAAAGGCATTATAACCTATATCAGGCCCAGATATGTTTAAAATGTCGGGTGCAAATTGTTGCATATATAAAGTTGTTAAATTTTTGCAACCGATAAATGCTTCATTATCTATGAAAGTGATGTTAGGGTTTAAAATAACAGTTTCAACACTTTCACAACCAGCAAAAGACTCTTTACCAATTCTGTTAACAGCATTTGGAATAATAACTGTTTTTTCATTACCTAAATATTGAATTAAATAACCATTATTAATATCAAAATAATTTCGATTATACCTTATAAAATTTACATCATCTAAGTTTAAAGGTTGTTCTTCAAGTTCTTCTTCGGTTTGCATAGAAACAATTTCTTGTGCCTTATGTGTTTCTGCTGGTTCAACAGTTATTGTTTCAGGTTCTTGTTCAGCAACTTGTGTGTTTTGTGTTTGTTCAACATCAGGCAATTCTTTTTTAACAGGTTCAGCCAACACGGTTTCGTTTTTAGTTGGTTTATTTTTTGCTTTTATATAAATTGCTTCAAAAAACCAGTTAACAACAGTGTCGGCATGTTCTTCGCATGCAGAACCTTTTAAAATTTCTTTTGCTTTTTGCAATGCACCAATAACAGTAGGCTTTCCATTTTTTATAATTGCAGGAACTTCTGTAAAGCAAACAGCCATTAACAATTTCTTTTCTTGTTCGCAATCTGAAAGTTCCAACAAAAACTTATCAAATAACACCGCACCATCGTTAAGCACCTCTAAGCCATTTTGCAGAATAATATTTGTTAAAGCCGAAACAACCTTTTCGTTTTCCATAAGTAAACCCCTTTACCTTCTTAAAACAAGTATAACAACAAAAAATCTAAAAAACAAATAAATAATGATGTTA
>JAZUCT010000058.1:0-15540 GCA_045639255.1 Clostridia bacterium | reverse complement strand
ACACAAAAAATGTGAATAACATTAAAATCCCTTGAATTTTAAAGGTTCTTTGCTTAATTAAAATTGGTGTTAAAAGTATAAAATTAAAAATTATGCAAAAAGGAATAGTTATGAATAAAGTTTTAGGCGAAATTAAAAGTGAATTTTGGCTTAAAATGGCACTTAATCCCATTAAAATTGTTCCGTTCATTATGTTTGCACCCACAATGTTGCCAAGTGCAAGGTTTAAAGTTTTCTTTTTTATTGCAGTTAGGGTTGAAACAAGTTCGGGCAAACATGTGCCAATTGCCAAAACTGTTAATGCAATAATACCTTCACTTATGTTAAGTTTTGTTGCAAGTTTTTGGGCGGTGTTCACAAGCAAATTGGCACTTAAAGCAACACCTGTTGCACCAAGCAAAAACAAAAGCATGCTGAAAATAAGTTCCTTTTTGTTTGTTTTTTGGGCACAACTTATAGGTTGTTTTTTTATGTTTTTAATTGTTATTATAAAAAAAACAACATAAGTTAAAACAAGCATTAATCCTTCAATTTTTGAAATTGTTTTGTTAAGGCAAAACCCAAACAGCAAAACAAAAACAAACATTAAAGTGTAGGCTTTAAAATTAAATTCTGTTTTGTTAACTTTTTGTTTTATTGCAATAAGTGAAATTGCAAGCACCAATCCTATGTTACATATTATTGAACCCAAGCCATTGTTAACACATATTTCTGCACTGCCCTTGCATGCCGAAATGCAACTTACAAAAAGTTCAGGTGCTGTGGTTGCAAAACTTAAAAGCGTTGCACCAATAAATTGTTCGCTAAGCCCTGTGCATTTTGAAATGTTAAGCGAACTTTCAATTAATAAATCTCCACTTTTTAAAATAACAATAATACCAAAAATTAAGCATAAAATAAGCAATGCAATTATCATATTATATATTTATTAATTATAAACTTTAAATATTTTGCAGATTTGCAACTTTTATGTTAAATATTGAAATTTAATTTTTGTTGTGCTAGAATGAATTAAGAGGTTTTTTATGGGAAGAACATTGCACGATATTTTAACAACAGATTTCAGCATTAAAACAACTTTGCTTGAACAACAAAGTTTAAAAGATTTAATTAATAAACTTGAATCACTTAAAAACGAAATTAATGATGTTTATAATGCTGAAACAAATCAGTTTGCTGACAGCACTGCTTTGTTTTTTGCAAGGGATATTTTGCAAGAAATTCACAACAGAATTTGCATTTATTTTCGTGTTAAACCAACCGTTGTTAATGTTGAACCCTATGATTTTTATTTGCACAAAATTGCACAAGGTACTTATTCGTTTAAAACCAGAGAAATTTATTTAGGCATGCTGGTTAATTTTAAAACTTACAGGCAAACATATTTATTTAACCATTTAAGCGATGCGTGGGCAGAACACCATTTAAGAAACTTGTTTCACGAAACTTATCATCACATTCAAATGGAAATGCTTAGAAAATTGTTTTATGAAGGGGCCAAGGTTCCAAAACGATTTGAAAATGAAATTAAAATGATTTTGGTTTATTTTGAAAATTATAAAGAGTTTGACGATAAAATTTTTGATTATTATTTAAATCCACTTGAAATGCCAGCAAGAAAGTTTGCAAAAGAATGCATGGATTTTTTAAAAACAAATAACTATGTTGTTAACAAAAAAGAATATGAACAAAACAACGCTTATAATGTTTTTAACGAAATGGAAATTGTGGGTGAAAACTTTGAAAACCTTAACACAAGCAAAAATAACTGGTTGGAAAGCAACTTACACAACAGTGCAAAACTAACGGTTAATAATTTTTATAACGATATGTTTAATTATTATTTTAAACTTAAAAATGAAAGTGAAATTGTAACAAACAACCTTAAATCAAACAAAGAAATAAACATGTTTTGTGAATTATATGGTTTAAGTTCATTAAAACTTCTTGCACTAAGTTACGATTATGAAAAATATTTGAATTGCGAAAACAAAAATAACTTTTTATATTCTATAAAAAACTCCAACATGGAAGCAAATTTATATGGAATGAATGCAAAAGTTTCATATTTACCATTGTTATTAATTGAAATTCAAAAACAAAAACTTTCAGAAAAAGATGAAGAAAAAGAATAACAAAAAAGGAACAAGTTGTTCCTTTTTTTATTTTAAATATTTCTTTAAATAAATTCCGGTTGCACTGTTTTTGTTGTTTGCCACTTGTTCTGGTGTGCCAGTTGCAACCACTGTGCCACCATTATCGCCACCTTCTGGGCCAAGGTCAATAATATAATCCGCCACCTTAATAACATCTAGGTTATGTTCAATAACAATAACGGTGTTTCCGCCCTTAACCAACCTTTGCAAAATGGAAACAAGCTTTTTAACATCGTGAATATGCAAGCCTGTTGTAGGTTCATCAAGGATATACACAGTTTTTCCAGTTGAACGCTTTGAAAGTTCGGTTGCTAGTTTAACCCTTTGGCTTTCGCCACCAGAAAGAGTTGTTGCACTTTGGCCAAGTTTAATATAGCCAAGCCCAACATCGTAAAGCGATTGGATTTTGTTTTTTATGCTTGGAATGTTTTCAAAGAATTTAAGTGCTTCTTCCACCGTCATATCAAGCACTTGGTGAATGTTTTTGCCTTTATATTTAACTTCCAAAGTTTCACGGTTATAGCGTTTACCTTTGCAAACTTCACATTCAACATACATATCTGGCAAGAAATACATTTCAATTTGTTTCGAGCCATCGCCTTCACAACTTTCGCATCTGCCACCTTTAACATTAAAACTGAATCTTCCGCTGGCATATCCCCGTTCTTTTGCTTCTGGTGTGGAAGCAAATAAATCACGAATAAGTGTGAAAACTCCGGTGTAGGTTGCTGGATTAGACCTTGGTGTTCTGCCAATTGCTTCTTGGTTAATGCAAATAACTTTATCGAATTGTTCATAGCCCACAATTTCACTGCATTTGCCTACTTGCAAATTTGCCCTGTTAAGTTTGTTTGCAAGGCTTGGATAAAGTATGCCATTTACCAAACTGCTTTTTCCACTTCCGCTTATGCCTGTAACACAAGTAAACACTCCGCTTGGAAATTTAACATTTATGTTTTTTAAGTTGTTTTGTTTTGCACCTTTAACTTCCAGCCAACCTTTTGCTTGGTTTCTTACATCTGGCACATCAATGCTATATTCGCCACTTAAATATTTACCACTTAAACTGCGTGGGCTGTTAATTATATCCTTAACACTTCCTGTTGCAACAATTTCGCCACCATGCACACCTGCTTGTGGGCCAACATCAACAATGAAATCTGCGTTGCGAATGGTATCTTCATCGTGTTCAACAACAATAACACTGTTGCCCATATCTCGTAAATTTTTAAGTGTTTGAATAAGCCTGTCGTTATCCCGTTGATGAAGCCCTATGCTAGGTTCGTCCAACACATATAAAACACCTGTTAAACCGCTTCCAATTTGAGTTGCAAGCCTTATTCGTTGTGCTTCGCCACCACTTAAAGTGTCGGCACTGCGTGAAAGTGTTAAATAGTTAAGCCCAACATTATTTAAAAAGTTAAGCCTTGCTTTAATTTCTTTTAAAATAGGTGTTGCAATAAGCGTTTGAGTTTTGTTAAGTTTAAGATTTTCAATAAAATTTAATGCCTTTTCAACACTCATATCGCAAAACTGAGAAATGTTTAAATTATTAACATAAACACTTAAACTTTCGGGTTTTAGCCTTTTTCCGCCACACTCTTCGCAAGGTTGTAACATCATAAGCCTTGAAAGTTCGTGCTTGGTATAGTCGCTTTTTGTTTCTTCATATCTGCGTTGCAAAAGTGGAATAACGCCTTCGAAAGAACTTTTATAAACGCCTTTAAACTTTTTGTGAGTATAATCAAGTTCAACTTCTTCACCATTTGAGCCATAAAGCAAAATATTTAAAATATCTGCTGGTAAATCTTGCACAGGTGTGTTAAGTGAAAAGTTATATTTTTTGCTTAAACCTTTAAAATACATTTCTGCAACAGAGCCAAGATCCACATTCCAGCCATGAAAACTAAGTGCCCCTTCGTTAATTGAAAGGTGCTTTTTTGCAAGAATTTTTTCTTTATCTATGGTGCTTTTAAAACCCAATCCCAAACAATGTGAACAAGCACCAAATGGGTTGTTAAAACTGAACACTCTTGGGCTTACTTCTTCAACACTTGCACCACAAGTGGAACAAGCATAGTTTGTGTTATATGAAAAATCTTCGCCATTTATGTTAACAATGCACAATCCGTTTGCTTGTTTAAGTGCAGTTTCTAAACTTTCAGTTAAGCGTGAAGTTATGTTTTCTTTGTTAACAAGCCTATCCACCACAACATTTATGTTGTGTTTTTTGTTTTTATCTAAGTTAATTTCTTCATCAAGTGTGAAATTGTTGCCATCAACATTAACACGCACAAATCCGCTTTTCTTTAAGTTTTCAAAAAGTTTTTGATGCGTGCCTTTTTCGCCCCTAACAATTGGTGCCATAACAATAATTTTGCTGCCTTGTTCGCATTGCAAAATTCTATCCACAATTTCATCGATTGATTGCTTTGCAATTGGTTTATGGCAATGTGGGCAAAAAACTGTGCCAATGTGAGCATACATAAGCCTTAAATAATCGTATATTTCAGTAACTGTGCCCACTGTTGAGCGGGGGTTACGACTGGTGGTTTTTTGGTCGATTGAAATGCAAGGGCTAAGGCCTTCAATAGATTCAACTTCTGGTTTTTGAATTTGCCCTAAAAACATTCTGGCATAACTTGAAAGGCTTTCCATGAACTTTCGCTGACCTTCGGCAAAAATTGTGTCAAATGCCAAAGTAGATTTTCCACTGCCACTTACACCTGTGAAAACAACAAGTTTTTCCCTTGGAATATCTAGGTCTATGTTTTTAAGGTTGTTAACCTTTGCACCTTTAACTTTTATATATTTTTGCATATTATTTTCCTTGTTTAAGTTTTGCAATTTCATCACGCAAAGCAATTGCTTGTTCAAAATCTAGGCTTGCAGAAGCAAGATTCATTAAAGTTGTTAACTTTTCAATTTCTTGTGCAAGTTGTTTTGGTGAAAGTTTTTCTTGTTTTTCTTCTTTCTTTGAAATTTCAAGCGTGTTTTTTATCTCTTTAAATATTGTTTTTGGCGTGATGTTATGCTTTAAATTATAGTCATTTTGAATTTTTCTACGCCTGTTTGTTTCACTTATTGCATTTTTCATGCTGTCGGTTAAATTGTCGGCATACATAATAACCCTTGCTTCGCTGTTTCTTGCTGCCCTGCCCACAATTTGAATAAGTGAACTTTCGCTTCTTAAAAAGCCTTCTTTATCGGCATCAAGAATTGCAACAAGTTTAACTTCGGGAATATCCAAACCTTCCCTTAACAAGTTAATGCCAATAAGAACATCGAATTCGCCACTTCTTAACGAATTAACAATTTCAATTCGCTCCATAGTGTCAATTTCAGAATGCAAATATCTTACTTTTATATCAAATTCCGTTAAATATTTTGTTAAACTTTCTGCCATTTTTTTGGTTAAAGTTGTTATAAGAACCCTTCCGTTTGTTTGGGTTACTTTGTTAATTTCATCAATTAAATTTTCAATTTGACCTTCGGTTTTTCGAACTTCAATTTCAGGGTCCAATAGGCCAGTTGGACGAATTATTTGTTCAACAACATTATCGGCAAGTTCAAGTTCATATTTTGCAGGAGTTGCTGAAACAAAAACAACTTGACCAATTCTTTCATTAAATTCTTCAAAATTAAGCGGGCGGTTATCGTAGGCAGAAGTAAGCCTGAAACCATAATCCACCAAATTTTTCTTTCTTGCCCTATCTCCATTAAACATGCCCCTTATTTGCGGAACGGTTATATGGCTTTCATCAATAAATAACAAAAAGTCCTTTTTAAAATAATCCAACAATGTGTAAGGCGGTTCACCTTCGTTTCTGCCATCGAAATAGCGTGAATAGTTTTCAATTCCGTTGCAATAACCCATTTCGTGCATCATTTCAAGGTCGTAAGAAACTCGCTGGTCAAGGCGTTGTGCTTCCAAAAGTTTGTTTTGATTTTTAAAGTTTTCAACTTGTTCCACTTTATCTTGTTCAATTTGGTTAAGCACAGATGTTAATTTTTCACTGCCAACTGCATAGTGAGTGGCTGGAAAAATCATTGCGTGCGTAAGTGTGAACAAAACTTTGCCAGTTAATACTTCAAATTCGCTTATTTTTTCAATTTCATCACCAAAAAACTCAACTCGAACACCAATATTTGTGGAACTTGCAGGAAAAATTTCAATTGTGTCGCCCTTCATTCGAAAACACGAACGGGAAAAATCCACTTCGTTGCGTTCATATTGAATGTTAACAAGTTTTTTAACCACTTCTTTTGGACTTATTGTTTGCCCTTCGCGAAGTGAAACTGCAAGGGAATAATATTCTTCTGGCGCACCCAAACCATATATGCAGGAAACACTTGAAACAACAATAACATCGTTTGCTTCCAAAAGCGATGCGGTGGCACTGTGGCGAAGTTTATCGATTTCATCGTTAATTGCCATATCTTTTTCTATGTAAGTATCGCTGGAAACAATGTATGCTTCTGGTTGATAATAATCATAATAAGAAACAAAAAACTCCACACGATTATGTGGAAAAAACTCGCGGAATTCGTTGCAAAGTTGGGCGGCAAGTGTTTTGTTATGTGCCAAAATTAAGGCACTTCTGCTAGTTTTTGCAATAACATTTGCCATTGTGAAAGTTTTTCCGCTTCCAGTTACACCCAACAAAACCTGACTTTTTAAGCCAGCATTAATGCCATCAACCAACTCTGCAATTGCTTGCGGTTGGTCGCCTGTGGGACTATATTTAGAAATTAATTCAAAATTTTTTTGTTCCATGTTAACCTTTAAAAATTGCTTTAAGAATTATTCCCACAATAAAACTTAACACCGCAAGCAAAATTGTGCGAATTATTATGTGTTTAAACGATTTTTTTTCGTTTTCAATTTCCCTCAAAAATGCTTCACCTTTTTGTTTAAGAGTGAAACAATATGCAAGTTTACCTTTTGTATCGGTTAAAATGCTTTCAATATATCCGTCCATTTGCAAGTTATCAAGCGCAGTGTTTAACTCGGCAGGCGAAATAACCAAACCACCACCCAAGTTTGAAATAAGTTCTTGTGGGCTTATAAGACTTGTGCCTTTTTTATAACTTTTAAGATAAATATATCGCATAACTTCTTTATCTGTTTTATTAAGCATTGTTCACCCCTTAAAAAGTTATTGCCAAATATGCACCAAAAAATGCACCAAGAAATGCCATTAAAAACACCAAAAGAAGAATAAATGCAATTAATTTTTTGTTACTGCTGTTATTTTTTTTAATGTTTTCATCTTGTTCAGCACTTAACCTTGCTTTTGGAAGTGGTGCAAGGCAATAAACGCTTTCATCACGGTGCTTAACACTTATAAAACCCCTTTCTGCAAGATAAGTTATTATTTGACTGATGTTATCGGCATTCATTTTGTATTTTTTTGGCATTGCAGAAATTAAATCTTCTGTGTTAAAAACCTGATAAGCACCTTCTTCGCTTTGCGAAACAATATGGTTTAAAAATATTGTTGTTCGTTTATCTAGCATAAGCCATTCCCCTTTAAATAATAGTATATCATAACAAACAAAAAGTTTGCAATTGAATTGGTTTTTATTGGAAATTCCTTTTAGGTAAACAAAAAAACAACCAGTTAAGGTTGTTTTTTTATTTTAATTAATCTCTTTTTGTGTTTTTTGGTGCTTTAACAACTTTTCTTGTTGCAAAGAAATATACAATAACTCCGCCAAGAAGAAGAAGTGATGCAGCAATCAAAATAACACCAAGTGTTTCACTTGAAATAACAGGTGAAGTTGTTTTTGCGTTAACAGTGAATGTGTGAGTTTCTGTTGTTGTGTTTCCATTTTCATCAGTAACTCTGTATTCAATTCTGTATTGACCTTGTTTTTCAAGTTTATAATAAGAGCGTTCATCTTCTTCAGTAACTGTTACAATGTTTCCGTTTGGATCGTAAACATAAACATGGGCATTAATATCGCTGTTTTCAAGTGCTTCTTCCATGGTTACTTTATCTTCGCCATCAGGAATAAGGTTTGCATCTTTTGCATCTGTGATTGTGATTGCAGAAAGGTCAAGTTCAAGTTGATCGCCAACTTTTTTAGAACCTGGTTTATTTTTTGCAGTGTTTCCAATTGTGATTGTTGGGCCAACAACATCACCAACTTTAACTGTGTAAGTTTCAGTTGTTTTTAGGCCTGAATTATCAACAACAACATAGTTAACTGTGTAAGAACCATTGCCTGTTGGAACAAATTCATATGCACCATCAGCAGTTGAAGTTACTTCAACTTTGTTTCCAGATTTATTTGTTACTGTAACTTTTGTTTCAGTCCAGTTAATTCCGTTTTCATCGTTTGCAACAAAGCCAGGAAGCCTTACTGCTGTATATTTGTTTGTTACATTATCTATAACAAGATCTGCGGTTTCTTTAAATGCTTCGTTAAGAGTGATTGTTGGTGCAGTTGTATCTTCTGCATAAACAGTGAACACAGCACTTTCAACTTTGTTTCCGCTGTTATCTTCGGCAACAAATTTGAATGAATAATCGCCCTTAGCAAGTGCTTTAAATGAATATCCGTTAAGTTCGTAACTTGGGCCTTCAACTTCAATTGTTACTTTTGGATTTGCAACAAGTTCGTTGTTATCGAACACTTTAACTTGTGGAAGTGTTATTGCTTGGTTAAGGCTTATGCTTGTATAGTTCCAGTTAACAACAATTTCTGGTGCAACAACATCAACAGTTTTAACACTTGTTGATTTAACAATTGTGTTGCCATTAATATCTTGTCCAACAACTGAAACAACATAAGTTCCAACATTGGTTGCAACAAAACTTGCATTTTTCAATGTGATTGTTTTGTTTGCTTTATCATAAACTGTTTTAACACTTGAAAGTGCAATTTCAGTTCCAATTGCATCGTCTGCATTTTTGAAATAGCGAACATTAACTGATGCGCCAAAGTTTGCATCTGCATCGGTTAAAGTGATATCGTTAATTGTTACGGTTTCAAGTTGGTTAATGCTATCTTCTTCACCTGCAACAAGTGTGTTGCCGTTAAGAACAAGGTCACCGCTTGTGATTTGTGGAGCATCGTTATCAGTTAAACCGCCAACAAGAGCAATTTCAAAGCTGTTTGAAGTTTCAGCATTATGATCGTCCTTAGCGTAAGTGATAACTGTTAGTTTTGTTTTGCCAGTTAAATCTTTTGGAAGTGTGAATGCAAGGTTATCTTCATTGTTTTTATCTTCTTCAATTTTAACTTTTGAAGCAACATCGTTATTGAAGTAATAATATGTTGAACTTTCGACCCTTGTATCACCAATAACTTTATCGGTTGCAGAAGCATCTAGGTAGTCAACAACAGTTGGTTTTGCAAAACTGATTGTTTCGCCTGCTTTTGCTAGGGTTGGTTTATAACTATCGAATGTGATTGTTGGTGCAGACCTATCTTTATCTGCTGCAAGGCCTTCAACAACTTCAAATGAATATGAAAGAGAACTTGAAGTGTTACTTGCTCTATCTTTAACAGTATATTCAACTTTATAAGTGCCAGTATAGTTACCTTCTGATTTTTTGAAATCGAATGTTACTGCTTCGTTAGCATTAACATCTGTTGATGCACTTGACCAAGTTTTGATTGTTGTTCCATTTGAGTTAATAAGTTTTCTGATTAAAGTGAATTTTGATGAATCATATTCATAATATTCAACTCCGCCATCAGTAACTTTTTGAACTTCATAATCGTCAAGACCAAAAATTGCAGGAATTGTGTAAGTGTTATCTGCGTTTTCAGTTACATAGAATTTTGAAACAATGCTTGTTTCTGCATTTTTAACATCGCTTACAGCAACTCTAACTTTTGAAGTTTCGCCAACTTTTGTTGCTGTGTAAGCATTAACAGCCATTGCTTCTGGTCTTAAATTATCTTCGCATTTATCAATTGTGTAAGAATAAGTGTTATCTTCACTTCCGTTTAATTTGCTGCCAAAGAAATCGTTAATTGTGTAGGTAACTTTATAAGCACCTTCTTCCATAGGTGTGAATTCGTTATCTGCATTAACAACATATTCGTTGCCACTTGCAATGTTTTTAACTTTGATTGAATAGTATGCTGAAACTTCTTCACTTGAATTATTTTCATCTTTAACGGTTACTGATGGAAGTGTTACAACAGAACCAAGATTGATTGAAGTTGGCATTGTGCCTTTTAGTGAGTGAACAAGTTTGATGTTTGAAGAATCATAACTTTCTTTTGCGTTAACTTGGAATGTTTTATATGCAATAACATTGTGTGAGTTAACATATTTGTAAGTGATTGTGTAAATACCTTCAATAGCAACATCAAGTGCATAACCATCGGTTGCAGTTAGTTGTGCGTTTGTAACTTCAATTGTTGTGTGGTCTGGTTTAGCAATTGAAACTGTTACTTCTGCATTTTCAATTTCTTCACCATCTGCACTTTCAACAGTTGGAACTGGAAGAACAATATCCTTTGAGAAGTTTGTTGTTGCTGGAATTATGCGTGAATTGTTATCGCTGAATTTTAGGGTTGGTTTATCGCCTGTTACAACAACTTTATATTCTTGAACAGATTTACCATTGCTATTTGCAATATTTTTAACATATCTTACAGTGTATGTTCCAAGTTTTGTTGCTGTTAAAACATTGCCTGTTAATGTAACATTTGCACCAGATGGGTCTGTAACAGTTAAAGTTGCATCTGCAACAGTTGGAAGAGTAACACTTTCGCCAATTTCAAGATCTGTGTTAAAACCTGAAACTGTGAAACTGTTTGAAGTTTGTGCTGAAACTGTTTGAGTGTTATTGTTAACTGGAAGAGCACCTGCAACACCTGCGCCCATTCCAAGCACCATCATTCCTGCCACAACTTTGTTGAATTTTTTCATTATATAAATCTCCTTAAATTATTTATGATAATATAAATTAAATAACATAATAAATTTTATACTATCACTGTTTATTTGTCAACCAAAAATAACCAATAAAACTGCCTTTTATTTATTTGTTTTTTGGCGAGTGTTATTGGTAGTTTAATCCAGTTTTGGAAAAATATACCAATTATTTAAGAAAATTTAAAAAAGTTTAATTAAGCAGAAACAATGAATAAACAACAACTGTGTTAAAAAGCAACCAAATTATGTAAGGAATAAACATTAACTGCCCCAAACTGCGTGGTTTAAGTTGTTTAAAATAATAACAACAAACAACAATGTTTGAAACAATTGCAAGCAAACTTAATGCAAGCAAGTTAAACACAAACATTAAAATAATTATTGCTATGTTAAGCACAAAAGTGGCAATTGCAAATAAAACAACTTGTTTTTTGTTTTTTTCAAACATAACGCTGAAATGCACACCTATGCCTGCAATAACAATAACTGGCACAGATATAACTGCGCTTAAAATTGATGCAACATAGAATGGCGGTTTAATAAGCGAATTTAACCAATTTTCACAACTTAACCCCAACCATATGCCTAACAAAATGTTAACCATAACTGCAACAAAAACTAAAACTGCACAAATTAAGGCATTAACATTGAATTTAACTTTTGGTTTTTTCTTTTGTTGAACAACAAAGCTTAACTGCATAATTTCACCTTTAAAAATAGTTTATGAAAAATTTTGCTATGTTATAAATGAAAAGATATTGTTATTTAATAATAATATTTAATAATTAAAAGAAATTTGTTTTTTTGTGCATTTTTTTATCACACATTTTTTAAAAAATCTATATTATGAAGTGTAAAGATTGTTTTAGGCAAAAACAAAAAAGAAAATTCATATAGGAGGGAATTAAAGTATGAATAATGTTTTTTCAGGCTTAGGAAATATGTTTGGTGGTGGAAAATGCAGAAAACACTATGATAACGATTGTGGTTGCGGTTGCAATATCCTTTGGATTCTTGCCATTATATACATAGTTTGCTGCACAGATATTCTTAACTGCATTGACCCTTGCTGGTTAATTTTATTGTTACTTTTAGTTTTAACTTGCGGTGGTTGCGATAATAAACACGAAAAAGATTTCTGCTGCTAAGAACAACAAAAACGGGCTGCTGCCCGTTTTTTGTTATAGTTTTAAAAATAAAAACAGGAATGAATCCTGTTTTGTTAGCAACATTTAAAGAAATTTTTAAATCTGCACCTGAAACAATTGCAGTTGTGGCGTTCTTTTTTGTTGCAATTTTGTTTTTGTTCTCTGCCACAATCAAAATCTTTTTCGTTGTGCTCGCAACGGTTGCGTTTTTGATTGCAATTGTGGTTATCTTCTTTCCAGCCCCAATTTTGTTGTTCACAATGGCAAGTGAATTGCTTTCTTTCAAACCTTTCATAATTGCAATTGTTATTGTGCCAATTATCAAAATTGTTATCATAGCCATAGTTATTGTAACCATAGTTATTATAATCTTGTTCATAATAGTTATAACCTTTTTGGTTATCATAATTTCTTTGGTTAAAATAATTATCTGTTTCATCAAAATTGTTGTAATAACATTCGCTTGTTGGGTTATAGCGATAATTTACATAAAAATGTTTTGTTGTCATAAAAAATTCTCCTTTAAATAAAAAATGCAACATAACACAACTTGCAAAAACACCAATTTGCAAGCAGGATATGTAGCATTAAGTTCTGTTACATAATATTAAGTTAAGAAGAAATATGTGAAAAATTTTACTATGTTAAAATCAATATAAAAGAATTGTTTTACACTTTGCTAGATTCTGGTTCACTCACTGCGTTCGTTCTAAGAATGACACAAAAATATAAGTATTTATCTCAACTGTGATTTAAATTCAAACTGCTAAAAGCGTTTGTGGTGTTCGGGGGAATCGCAACCCCCGAAGTTTTGGTTCTTTTGTGGTAAAAGAACAAGTTTGTTTCTTTGCTTTCATAGAAAGTTGCCTTTTTGTGTAACAAGAAGTAGAGTTAAAAAGGGGGTTCTTCCCCTTTTTAGTTATAAAGCATTTCAATTATTTTTTGTTTAAGTTTATCTATGCCAATGTTTTCTTTTGCAGAAACACAAACATAATTTCCAACACCTTGTGGAACTTTGAAGTTTGGAACTTTATCTGTTTTGTTAAACACCACTAGAACTGGAATAAAATTTGCTTCAATTTTTTCAAGAACTTCGTTAACCACCTTCATTTGATTTTCAAAGTTTGGGTTAGATGCATCAACAACATGCAACAACAGATTTGCAAACACGGTTTCTTCCAAAGTGGAAGCAAATGCTTCAATAAACTCGTGCGGAAGTTTTGATATAAAGCCAACGGTGTCGGTTAACAAAAAGTTTTGTTGTTCGTTAACCCAAACAAAACGGGTTGTTGTATCCAGCGTTGCAAAAAGTTGATCCTTAGCATATACATTTGCTTTGGTTATTGTGTTAAGCAAGGTGGATTTTCCGCTGTTAGTATAGCCCACAAGTGAAACAGTTTTTTGGTTGTTGGTTAAACGCTTTTCCCTGCGCAATTTTCTGCCATTATGCAAACCTGCAAGTTGTTTTTGAAGTTTAACAATGTTTTTTTCAATAACCCTGCGATCAAGTTCCAATTTTGTTTCGCCGGGACCACGCATTCCAACACCGCCACCAAATCTGCCACTTGTTCCACTTAAACCGCTTAGCCTTGGCAAACTGAATTTTGCTTGTGCAAGTGCAACTTGCAACTTACCTTCGTTGCTTTTTGCCCTGCCTGCAAAAATATCCAAAATTAACATACTGCGATCAATAACCTTAACACCAAGTTGAGTTTCAAGATTATTTAATTTGCTTCCGCTAAGTTCGTTATCAAAAATAACAAGGTTAGCACCTGTTAGTTGCAGTTTTTGTTTTATTTCTTCAAGTTTTCCAACGCCAATAACAAACGCGTTATCGGGTGTTTTTCGGTTTTGCGTAACACTATCCACCACTTCAATGCCTGCGGTTTTTGCAAGTTCAGAAAGTTCAATAAGGTCGGCTTTAACATTTTGTTTGTTGTTAAAACTAACAAGCACACTTATTGCCTTTTTGCTGTTTGCACCCGTTGTGTAAGTTATTGGCGAACTTTTTTTAATTAATTGTTCGGCTTCCAAAATTAAAGTTAATATGTTGGAATTATTAAGTTCATACACATTTTTATATGAATATGTTTCAACACCTTTTTCACCATTAATTCCCACAGTTAAGCAAAGCATATAACCAGAATTATCCAGCGCAACAGCACAAACACAATCCAGCATGTTGTTCTTTAATGCAGAAATATCCATATTTGAAAGATTTGGGTTGCCGTTTGGGTGTGTGTGAATAAACCTTATGCCATTAAACTTGTTAACACCTTTGGGGCTTTCAAAACTTACACTATCGCAACTTCCAACAATAAGTTCTTGCAGTTCGCCATTACGGGCAATTTTTAAGCCAATTTCTTTGCCAATTGCAACCGAAATTTTGCAAACTTCGTTTAAAAGATTATAGTTAACAAATTCTTTGCTTTCATAACTTTCACAGCAAAGATTGTTAAGCAAGTTAATATATGTTTTTTTAATGCCATTTAAGTTGCCTGTTATTTGTGCCATAAAACATCACTCTCCGAATGTTATTCTAGCACATATTTTTATTTTTAGGCAACTAACCCACCGCGTTAGTTTTAACAAGAACTTCATTATTTAATGGGTCAATAACCAATTGACTTGATGTTCCATCGGTGGCAACAATTTGCACAAGCCAAAAATATGGCTTTAAATCGTTGGTGCTGTCGAAAGCAATTTTTACAAACACTTCGGCTTGCAATTTGTTTCCTTCCCTGTGTTTTTCAATGAAAGAAGAAAGTTCTTCGCTTGCCCTTTTTAATGCATTAAAGCAATCCACTTGCCATTCTGTTTGTGCATTGTTCATATCCACCTGATTTGAAACATTATTAACAACATAAACATAACTTATGTTTGCTTCGTCACCAACAAGAATTTCAATGTCGCACGCATAACTGTTTAACTCGTAAGGGTTTTTTTCAAGCACTGTGGAATATGTGTGCCCATCGATTGTTATTTCAACTTGCACTTCTTGAACATTAATATTACTTTTAAATTTTAAGGTTAGCACACCAAAATCTTGCAAGGTGTTTTGAATGCCATCGCTTACATAAGGTTCTTCGCGTTGTCCGCTCATATAGGTTGAATAAACTTTATCTGTTTCACCAACAAATAAGTTATATCGCAATTCGCTTGCATTATTTAAAAGAAGTTTATAGTTGCTTTGCTGACAACCTGCAAAACTTAAACAAATTAATGCAAGGCTTAAAAATATTATCCATTTTTTCATAATTGTTCCCCCATACAAAATGTATATGAGAAAAGATTGCGAGTTTATGCATTTTTAAGTTTATACAGAAAAAAA
>JAZUCT010000057.1:0-7796 GCA_045639255.1 Clostridia bacterium | reverse complement strand
CTTACCAAGGTGGTGCTCTACCTACTGAGCCATAACAGCATTTCTTTGTTTAATATAACAAAAGCGAATATGTTTGTCAAGAAAATGCTAGGATTGTTAACAAAAAATCCACAATAAGTGGATTTTTTTATTTTTCGTTTAATTTTGCTTCAAGTTCTTTAACTCTTGCTTTAAGTGCTTCATATTCTTCAACAGGAATTTTTACAAACTTCTTATTATTGCCATCGTTACTATCTGCAGATTTTTTACCAAGAACCCCATTAACACAAATAAGTGCAAATGTTACAAGGCAAATAGTCCAGAAAATTTCTGTTAAGCCAGGCACTTCAAAAATTTGAACACCAAAGATAAGAAGTGTTAACAAGATATCAATTATAATAACCAAACCATAAGTGATTATTTGCAAAGCAAGATATCTTTTTTCAAGTTTAAGATGAGTTGAAACAATTATGCAGAAGAACACAGTTGCAATTGCAAGCACCATTGTTAAATTATTAAATAATGCTGGCATTTTAAATCCTGACCAATAGATAATAAATCCAAGAACAGCACTTAAACCAAGAAGTGAAATGCTTACAAGTGAAATTGGTTTATTTTTTTCATAAATATTTAATGCATTAATTGAAAATGCACATGCAACTGCGATTGTTGCAAAAGTTAAAAGAAATTTAAAGGCAACACCAGTGAAAACTTCAACGCCAAAGATTGCCAAAATTAGCATTAAAACTGGAATGCATAATGTTGCAATGGTTACAATGCTTAAAATCTTTTTTGCTTTTTTTAACATAATTTATCCCCCTATTTCATTATGTGGTTAATTTATTATAATATATTATATACTAAAATAACAACAAAAATAAAAAAAAATTCCAAAAATTAATTTGGAATTTATATAGAAAATTCTTCTTCATCTTTTTTAACATAGTTTATAAACTTAATTTTTTCTGGTCTTTTCGCAGTTGCATATAAATTATAAGAATAAAGTTGTTTAATTGAATTTATATCCATTTGCGTAAAAGTATCGATTTTGGTATCGGAGCGAATTGCATAATACATAACACTTTCGTTAAAATATTTATCTTCATATAAATCACAAAAGCCAAGTGAATGCATCATTTCGTGTTTTAACACATATGAAAATAAAGTTTTTCCACTGTCGCTATAAATTCCATCAACATCTTGTGAAATAAAAATTTTAAGTGGATATTTTATAACTGCTTTGTTTTGATAATATTCAAAAGTGCACCTGCCATAAGCAGATTCATCGATTTCAGCATCGCTATAAATTGTGATATCTTGTTTAACAGAATAATCTTCAGATTCAAGTAAAGTGTAAGTTATGTTTGGGCAAATTTCAGTTATTGAATTTATGGTTTCTTTTATATCTGCAAGATCTTGCTCGGTTGCATTAAAAGCACGAATTTTAATCGGATCACTTACATCTGCTGTTAATGGTGCACCCTTGCTTGTTGTATTTAACAGATGATGCATTCCATTAAATTTTTCTTGATTAGCAATTTTATTTGCCTGCAAATTTTCAAAACCTTCTTTAAGCGCAAGCGATGAAAAAGGTGTTAAACAAGTAACTGATAAAAAAATGATACCTGTTAATTTAATATCTTTAACCATTTTAATCCTCTTTTGTAGAATTATATTACATTAATAAGAAGTTTTCAATACTTATTTAAAAATTGCAACATAAATCTTATTTATTTAAGAATAAAATTCCTAAAACATTTTCTCCACAATGAGATGTTATTGTTCCACCTGCCCTTGTTTCGTATATATTTTTAAAGCCAGCTTTTTTAAGCGCAGATTTTGCATTTTCTATCATTTCAGGCGTTGCTGTTGTATAAGTTATGAAAGCAACATCTTTATCTGCATTATTTTCGCTTAATACATCTTGGCAATAGTCTGAAATAACTTTATCCATTTTGCCACGATATTTTTTTGCGGGTTTCATTTTGCCATCTTGCAAAATAATTTGTGGGCGAATTTTTAAGAGGTTTGCACCAAACAAAGATATTGCATTACATCTGCCACCTTTATATAAATAATCCAACCTTTCAACCACAAAACTTGCTTGAACTTTTGAAACTTTTGAATTTAATTTTTTAACAATTTCTTCTGCATTTAAGCCT
The DNA here is from genome assembly GCA_045639255.1 of Clostridia bacterium. Taxonomy (GTDB): domain Bacteria; phylum Bacillota; class Clostridia; order Christensenellales; family UBA1242; genus JAZUCT01. The sequence continues at coordinate 5,655 of JAZUCT010000057.1, read as the reverse complement.
TCGTCTGCAAGTTTTTTTGCATATAACGCAAGCAGCGAAATTCCAGTTGAAAGCGATTTAGAATCAACAACATAAACATTGTTGAACTTTTTGCTTGCATTTTTTGCATTAGCAACTGATGAAGTTAATTCACCGCTTAAAGTTATATGAATAACTGAATGGTTTTCTTGGCTTAAAGTTTGAAAATAATCTTCATATTGTTGTTGATTTATTGCACTTGTTTTTGGCAATGTTTTTGTTTTTTTAACATATTCAAAAATTTGTGCTTGTGCATTTTCGTTATCTTCAATTGCATAATCACCTAGAATTATTGAATAAGGGATAATTGAAAAGTTGTTTTGTTCTTTTAATTCTTGTGTTAAATCACAAGTTGATTCCATTGAAATTTTAATGTTCATTTTCTCACTTCCTTAAAGAATATTTTAAAAAATATCTTTAAATTTGTAAAGCAAAATACTATTTTTAGCAAGATTAAATAAAAAATGCTGGAAAATTCCAACATTTTTCTTGCTATTTTTTGCCAAGTTTTTGTTCAAGTTGTGTTTGCATTTGTGTATGCATTTTAATTGCTTGTTTAACATCTTTTGAAGCGGCAGCAGTTTTTGGATAGAAACCTTTTTGATGCATTATTTCAAAAATTTTGAAATCGTGTTGAGATGCAACATTGTGCAAGTTGGCAAACATATCACGAAGTTCTTTTTTTGAACATTCCAATCCAAATTGGCAATACATATGCATTAAAAATTTATGTGCAATTAATGCATCTTGCAAAATTTCTTGTTCTGTTAATTCCATTTCCTATTTACCCCCTTCACCTTCGTTTGATTTTAGGCAATTAAGCAATTTTTCGTGATTTTGAAGATGTGCTGATGCCATTGTTTTGAACATTGACTTTAATGTTTTATCAGTTGAAAGTTGTTCATATTGTTTCATTTTAACCGCAATCCAGTTTTCAAAAGTCATAAGTTCGTTAAGAGCCATAAGGTCCTTAGTTGTTAACATTTTTATTACCTCCCCTGCATATTATTTTGCCAATATTTTTAAATTTTATTCATAACAAAAAAAGTGGCAAATGCCACTTTATTTATTGAACACCATTTACTGGCCAAGTTCGATTATTTTTAAACCATTCAGTTTCTTTTAAAATTATGTTGTTATTTGAACATTGAATTGCAAAAGTTTCTTTGGAAATGCAAACAATGTTTCCGTTCATTGAAGTGAATTCATCGTTATCATAATTCACACATAAAGTTGTTACATAAATATTTTTTGTGTATGGTGCAACATTATTTATGAAAATTTGTGTTGGAAACTGATTTGCATTTGTGTCGGTATATTCTGAACTGCCTGCACAACAGCAAACACAAACATTTTTGGGCTGAATAACGCTCATAAGTGCAGTTGAAGATGATGTTTTTGAACCATGATGACCTGCTTTATAAAGTTCAACTTGTGGAAGAGTGTTAAGTTCAACAAGATATTCTTCACCTTCTGCTTCCAAATCACCTGTGAACAAGAAATTTCTTTCGCCATGTTTAAGCATGCAACAAACAGAATAATCGTTTTCGCTTGCTGCTTTGTTTGTGTAATAATGACTGTTTAAAAATTGAATTGAAATGTTATTTTCACTGTTAAGAACAATTTCACCGTTTGCATAGGTTGAAAGAACTTCGTTAACAGTTAAATGAACTGCGCCTTCTGTTGAATTAAGTTCATCTTGAATTTCTCGGTTAAAATTTTTATAAAGTGTTGAAACAGTTTTACTTGCGCTTGCATATGAAGTTATGCCAAGTGTTGAAACTGTGTTTTCGCTTGATGCATTTGCGTCGATATATTCATTTGCAGTTTTTTGGTTGGTTTGTGAGAATGTTATTATGTTTTTGCAAACAAACAGGTCAAAAATACTTTGAACTTTGGTTGTGGTTGCAAAACCAGCATAGTGATCTTGGTGAGCATGTGTTACAATAACATATTCAAGGGTGTTATCGGTAACATATTGATTTAAGTAACTTGCAACTGTTGAAACGCTGCTTGCTTTTGAACCGCAATCGATTAAAATATCAACATCCCCTGCTTTAATGTAGGTGCAATCACCTGTATATTTATTCCCAAGTTCAACAAAATGAACGCTTACTTCACCGCTTGCAGTGGTGATTACATTTCCATGATTATGTTCATCTTTTGAATAAAAAGTGCTTGAAGTTTGCACATCTTCAGTTAATGGCAAGTTTATGTAGGTTAGAACGCCAAAACCTGCAATAAGGCCAACTATGAATGTTACAAAACTTAAAAATATTGCACTATAACCCTTTTTATTGGTTCGCACTATCAATTTCCTCCTGTTCACTTGGTTCAACAAAAGTTATAAGTCTTACTTTTTCAATAACAAAAATTGTTGAATATTTAACGTTTGTTGTTTTATATTTAATATAATATGTGCCCTCTTCGGTTGCATAAAAATCACCATTTATATCTTGTTGCAAATTGGTTTCAATTGTGAAATTTTGGCTATCATCTTTGCCAAAAGCAATAATTTTAACGCCTTGCTCTTTATAAGTTTCTTCAAGTGTTAAAGTTAATTCATCTTTGCCAACAAGTTTAAAGCAATCATCTTTGCAAATTGCAAACCATGCACCTGCGCCAATGCAAGCACCAATAATTAAAAATATTAATGAAATTGCAAGTGCTTTAAAACTTGTTTTCTTTAAATTTTTTTCAATTTTTTTATTGCTTCTTCTTGTTTTTTTTGAACTGCCAGTTGGCAAATTTATGCTGGCACGCTTTGAAGTTTTTGTTGCTGTTTTTCTTTCTGCCATAAAATTTTCCTTTTGTAATAATTATATGAAATAAGTATAGCATAACTTTAAAAAATTTAATAGAAGTTTTTAAAAGTTTTTATTTAAGAATTGACAGTTTTATTTATATCAATTTATTCAAGAAAATAAAACATAAAGAAAAAAACTAAATCGGATGATTTAGTTTCTGGATTCTCGTTCGCCATATAATGGCTCCGAGAATGACATAAGGGGTTAGTGGCTCCGAGAATTACAACTGGGGAAAATGGAAATTTTTTGGGTGGTTTTTTAGGGGGTAATTTGTGGAAGTATAACTTCGAAGTGTAAAGCTACGCTAGATTCTCGCTTCGCAACAAGTTGCTTGCAAGAATGACACGAAGAGAGTATGTAAGTGCCTTGTAAGAATGACACAGGGGGAAAATAGAGTTTAGAAAAAAGAAAAAAACAGATTTTACTTTCTGTTTTTCTTTCTTGCTGCTATTCTTTTTTTCTTTTTTGCAACGCAAGGTTTATCGTAAGCGTCTTTTTTCCTTAAATCGCCAATGATTCCATCTTTTTGGCATTTGCGTTTAAATCTTTTTAATGCGCTATCTAAACTTTCGTTTTCACCAACTTTAACGGTAGACATTCTTTTTCACCCACTTTTTATTAAAAATTCTTGTTTATTATATATGTTTTTATTAGTTTTGTCAACTATTTAAAACCTTTCTGGTTCTTTTTGGCTTTGCATTGCTTTAATTTTTTTTGCAAGATCTTTGTTAACAATATGAACATAATCAATAACATCTGGTGTTGCAGGGTTTCTTGTTGCCTTAAACACTGTTCCCAAACTTTCGTTAAGATTTATTGATGCTTTGTTTTTTTCGTTAACATGTGCATTTATTGCAAGCGCACCTGTTGAACCCAAATATTTAAAACTTTCCTTTAATAATTGGTTTGCAAAATTGCAACCTTTAAAATCTTCATGAGTTTCAACAAATTCAAGCAAATATTGATTTGTGTTTTCTATTTTTGAAAATAAAGCCATAACCGCAGGCATATTTTTGTTTAATTCACTATCAAATTTCTCTAAGATGAACACTACGGAATCGTTTGTTAGCATTTCAACCATATAGTGAATTAATTGAATTTTTTCAAAAGATTTATCTGATTCGTTTGGAAGTGGTTTTGTAACTTCTTCAACTTCAACTGTGCTATATAAACCATTTGAAATAACGCTTAAATATGCTTCCAAAACTGGAATAAGTTTTTTTATTTCATTTTCGTCATAAGAGAATGAAACGCTGCTGTATTGTTTTATTGTTATATCTTTCATATTAACCACCTTAAAAATATAATAGCACAAACAAACAATATTTTCAATAAAAAAGTAAGGTTTTATCCTTACTTTATATAATATTCTTTTTTAAAGCCAAAGATGTTTGCAATCCAACTTGATGGTGCTTTTGTTACTTTTTTGTTATATGCTTCAACATTGTTATTATAATAGTTTTTTGAACTTATAACATCGGTTTGAACTTGTTTTAAATTGTTAAGCAGTTGTTGATATTTTGCATTGTTTTCGTTAACTTTTGAAAGTGCAGTTATTGAAGTTTGGCAAGCATTATCAAACGAACTTTCCAAAATAAAACGCCTTTGTTTTTGAAGGTTTTGTTGAATTTCTTTTGCAATACTTAACAAATTGCCAATTTCTTTGTTTTTAATTGTTTCCGGTGAACACATTGAAAGCAAATTTAAAACAATTTCTAAGCGTTTTTCCAAAAAAACTTCCAAGGTTGAATAACTTTCTTTAACAACTTTTTTAAGTTTTTCAATTTTTTTATATTGAATAATTAAGGCAATTAAAAAGGTTATAAGAAGCAAAACCCCAACTGCAATTGCAATGTATACTATCATATATTTATCACTCCAATATATATTTTAAACTATAATAAGAAAATAGTCAATAGATGTTAAGAAAATTGACTTTTTTTCTGCTTTTTAACAAGCAAAATAACATTAACAATACTTAAAACAATAAGAAAAACACCAAATATTATTCGCAAGGTGTGATTATTAAATTTTTGGGCAATAATTGATGAAATAATGCAGGCACCCAAACCGAAAATTATAAGTGGTAAACTCTCTTTGAATTTAAGCAAATTGTTCTTTTTGTGAATAAATAACACACAAACACACATTGGAATGAATGCAATTAAATTAAGGCCTTGGCAATATTTTTGTTCCAAACCCATTATAAGTGTTAAAAGTGGAATAAGCAAAGTTCCGCCACCCATTCCCATTCCGCCAATAACACCACCAGCAACTCCTATTAATGCAAGATATAAATATTCCATTTTACACCACCATTTTAATTCCTGCCAAAAGCATTATTATAACAAAACAAATTGCTGTAACTTTTTCGGGCAATTTTTTTAACAAAACAGCACCTAAAATTCCGCCCACAATAACACCACCAGCAACACTTAAAATATGAAAAATTTCAATGTTATTATTTAAAAAATAAATTATTGCACTTACAACACTTAACGGCAGAATAACAAGCATTGCTGTTGCATGTGATGTGCGTTCGGTTAATCCTGCAATCCACATTAATGCAGGCACACATAACATGCCACCACCGCCACCCATAAAGCCATTAACCAACCCAATGAAGATTCCACATAAACTTAAAAAAATTATTTGTTTTGTTTTGTTCATGTTATTAAGATGTGCAAAATTTAATTTTTTAAAAAATAAAAGCCAAAAATTAATTGATTAATTTGGCAGTTTATATTATACTATTCTAGTATTTATTTAATAAAGCTGAAAAGAAATGCAAAATAAATTTAACAAAACTAATAAAATTTTTCTTGGAACT
>JAZUCT010000056.1:0-30557 GCA_045639255.1 Clostridia bacterium | reverse complement strand
TATAATAAATTATAAAATTTATGTTATATATTAAAATCACAAAAGGAAAAATATATGAATTTTAAAGATATTTTCGTTATTGATTTTGGTTCTAAGCAAATAAATTTTTGTTGGGCAAAGTGCAATCAAAATGGCATAATTAAAGTTCAAAAACTTGTTCAAAAGAACTATGCTGGCTATGTTGATGGCGATTTTTTGGAAAAGGAACAAATTGGTTCTATAATTCGCATGGGAATTGCAGAACTTAATGTAAAAAGTTCAAAAATTAAAAACTTATATATTGGTGTTCCTGCACATTTTTCAAATGTTGTTTGCAAAAATGTTTCAAAAAATTTTGCTGAACCACACATAATCACAGAAAGCGATATATATGCTTTGTTCGACAGTGCTGAAAATTTCGATCATGCCGATCAAATTGTTATAAATCGTTCAGGCATATCGTTTATTGTTAACGATAAAGTTGTTGAAAATCCAATTGGAATTGAAGCAATCAGCATAAGTGCTTTTGTATCAGTTGTTGTTGCTGATAATCAATTTATAAAAACTGTTTCAACAAATCTTCCGGTGCTTGCAATGTCTAACCCACAATTTGTTTCAAATCAATTGTGTCAGGCATTAATCTCGCTGAACAAACAACAGCGTGATAACAACGCTTTAATTATTGATTTTGGTTACATAAATTCAAGCGTTTCTTACATTTCAAAAGATGGCTTGCTTGCATTAAGAAGTTTTGGTATGGGGGGCGGGCATATAATTGGTGATTTAAGCAAAGTTAATAAAATTTCTTTCTTAAATGCAACAAAATTATGCGAAAAACTTTCACTTAATTCAAAACATCAAAAATTGGATATTGTTTATGTTGATGAAAATAATGAAAAACCAATTTCTGTTCAAACCAGTCAAGAAGTTGTTATTGCAAGGCTTGAAGAAATTGTTAAACTTATTTCAAGGTGCATAAGTTCAATGAATGCAGTTATTCCATCATATGAACCAATTTATTTGTCAGGCGAATGCGTTGAACTTATCGATGGCATAAAAAGTTATTTATCTAAGCAACTTAACAGGAACATTGAAACACTTGTTCCAAACATTCCCAAAAATCAAAGTTGCGAACTTAACAGTGTTTTAAGTGTTGTTGCAATGGCAAATCAAGAAGAACAGCAACAGCAAAAAACATTTTGGCAAAAATTGTTTGGAAATTAACAAAATTTATAGTATAATAAAATTTATAGTAAGGAGATTTTAAAAAATATGTTAGGTCAAGAAAGCATGTATGTTCCAGTTGCTAAAATTAAAGTAATTGGTGTTGGTGGTGGCGGAAATAATGCCGTTAACAGAATGATTGCCGCAGGCATTAAAAGTGCAACATTTGTTGCCGTAAACACAGATAAACAAGCACTTTTATTAAACAATGCACAACATAAAATTCAAATTGGAGATAAATTAACAAGGGGTCTTGGTGCAGGTGCAGAACCTGATATTGGTCAAAAAGCAGCAGAAGAATCAAAAGAACTTATAAAAGAAGTGTTGCAAGATACTGACCTTGTGTTTATAACAGCAGGCATGGGTGGCGGAACAGGAACAGGTGCCGCACCAGTTATTGCTCAAATGGCAAAAGAAATGGGCATTTTAACAATTGCAGTTGTAACAAAACCATTCAGTTTTGAAGGCATAAAAAGAATGTCTAATGCTGAAAAAGGCATTAATGCATTAAAGCAATATGTTGATACTTTGGTTGTTATTCCAAACGATAAACTTTCAAAAGTAATTCCAAGGGGCACACCAATGATCGATGCATTCCGTTGTGCCGACGATGTTCTTCGTCAAGGTATTCAAGGCGTTTCAGATCTTATTGTAACACCAAGTTTAATTAACCTAGATTTTGCCGATATTCGCACTATAATGCGCAATAAAGGTATGGCTCATATGGGAATTGGAAGGGGCAAAGGCGAAAACAAAACAATCGAAGCGGTTCGTCAAGCAATTTCAAGCCCACTTCTTGAAACTTCAATTGAAGGTTCAACTGGCATTCTTCTTAACATCAAAGGTGGCCTAGATCTTCCACTTGATGAAGTTTATGAAGCTGCTGAACTTGTTAGGGAAGTTGTTGACCCAAGTTGTAACATAATTTTTGGTTCAGCAATTGATGAAGATTTAACAGATGAAGTTGAAATAACAATTATTGCAACTGGTTTTGCAGCGTTCGATGGCAACAAGGAAAGTGAAAAGAAAGCATCCTTCCTTGATACAAATCCAAACCTTTTCAACTCAACATCTGCACAAGAACATTCAGATTTCTATGAAAAGAAAGAAGAACCACAACCATACAATTCTTCAAGAGTGGAAGAAGACGATGATAAAATTGATATTCCACCATTCCTAAGAAATTTAAGAAACAGACGATAGTTTCTTCAAATTATTATATAAAAAGCAAAAATTAAACAAAAACACGGTTTGAAAAAAAACCGTGTTTTTTTATACTTTTAATAGTTATGGAAATTTATGTTGAAGATGCAATTTTTGTTAATATAATAACTTCATTAATTATTTGTTCCTTAACACTTAAATGCCTAAAAATTAAAAAAAACAATGTTCGTTTTGTGTTAACAATTATATTAAGTGTTTTTATAAGCTTAATAAGTGCATTTATTAAATTAAATAACACAATTTATTTTTTAATAAAATTGTTAATTGGCATGGTTTTATCTGCAATTTTGTGCAAACCTAAAAAAGTTAAACAATTAATTTCAAGTTTTATTGTTTTTATGTTTAACACTTTTCTTATGGGTGGTGTTTGTTATGCAATTCTTGGTTTTGCAGGTCAAAATTTGCAATTAAACAATTATTTAACAAGCAATTTAATTGTGGGGTTTGTTTTGTTATCTGCATTGGTTTATTATTTAACCCTTAACAAATTGCTTAAAATGTTTTATGCCAAAAGGCATATGCATCAATATTGCTATAATGTTAACTTAACCATAAACAAAACAACAAAAAACATAACTGGTTTCTTAGATAGCGGAAATAACATTAAACACAACAATTTACCAATTTCAATAATTCCATTAAATCTGGCAATACAATTTGAAAAAAGTTTAAACATTGTTTCGCTTCTTCAACAAAATAAAGTTCTATTGCCAGAAAGTTCTTACATAAAATATAGCACCGTAAGCGGACAAGGTTCCATGTTAATTTTTAAACCAACAAAACTTGAAATAAAAATTGGCAATAATTTCATTGATTTTTCAAATTCTTATATAGGCATAAGTTTAAAAGAAATTTCAAACAGCGAAAGTTATTCAATTCTGCTTAATTCATTTTTAATATAAAGGGGAAGGTATGAAAAAAAATATATTAATAAAAATTAAAGAATGTTTTAAAAAATTAATTTCAATTTGTGATTTTGAAATTATTGAAAATGTTATTTGCTTTGTTTGCGAAAACGATTGCTTACCGCTTGCACTTTCAAATGAAGATGAAAAAGAATATTTGGATATGCTTTCAAGCGATAATGCAGAATTTGCAAAGCAGAAACTTGTTGAACACAACATAAGATTGGTTGTTTATATTGCCAAAAAATTTGAAAGCACGGGTTATGATGTTGATGACCTTATTTCTGTTGGTGCAATTGGGCTTATAAAAGCAATAAACAGTTTTAAAAACGATAAAAACATTAAACTTGCAACATATGCCAGTCGGTGCATTGAAAATGAAATCTTAATGTATCTGCGTAAAAATAACAAGTTTAAACTGGAAATGTCGCTTGATGAACCGCTTAACATAGATTATGATGGCAACGAATTAAGTTTGTCAGATGTTCTTGCCACCGAAACGGATATTGTTGCAACATCGCTTGATTTAAAAAGTGAAAAAAGCATGGTTCAAAGTGCAATTTCAAAATTAAACGAACGCGAAAAAGAAATAATGCAAATGCGTTTTGGCCTAGATGGGCAAGAAGAAAAAACCCAAAAAGAAGTTGCCGATATGTTAGGCATATCACAATCTTACATTTCAAGGCTTGAAAAGAAAATTTATTCGCGCTTAAAAAAGGAAGTTCAAAAGTTAGGTTAAATAATAAATTTAAAAGCGAAAATAATAAAAAAACTTGCAATAAGCAAGTTTTTTTTAATAACTAATTTTCTTTTTCATATATGCAATTGCATTTTTTTCAAGCCTTGAAACTTGTGCTTGTGAAATTCCAACTTCTTGTGAAATTTCTGTTTGAGTTTTGCCATAATAATATCTCATAAGCAATATTTGTTTTTCACGGCCATTAAGTTTTTTTAATGCTTCAACCAATGAAATATTTTCCAGCCAGTTATCACTTGTGTTTTTGCTGTCACCAATTTGATCCAGAACCCTTACAGTTTCGTTTCCATCGTTATAAACTGGTTCATAAAGTGAAACTGGTTCAAGGGTTGAACATTGAACGCAATTAACTTCATATTCAGGAATATCAAGTGCTTTTGAAATTTCAGATGTTGTGGCTTCTCGCTTAAATTCTTTCTCAAAACCTTCCTTAAATTGCAAAATTTTATAAGCAGTATCCCGCATACTTCTTGTAATTCTGAAACCAATGTTATCCCTGAAATATCGCTTAATTTCGCCAACAATCATTGGCACAGCATATGTTGAAAATTGAACATTAAGTGTTACATCAAAATTATCAATTGCTTTCATAAGCCCAATGCAACCAACCTGAAAAACATCATCAATGTTGCATTTTTTGTTCATAAATCGTTGCACAACACTTAAAACAAGTCGCATATTATTGTAAATAAGTGTTTCGCGCATATTAAGTTGTCCGTTTTTTAAATTTCTTAACATTTCATCAATTTCTTTATTGCTTGGCTTAGGTAAAGTTGCAGTGTTAAGTCCGCAAATTTCAACTTTTCTCATATTCACCACCTTGTTACATGGTGATATTATCTCCAACAATAATTAAAATTATTCATTTCAATTAAAAGAAAGTTTATTTGCACACTGAGTTGTGTTTTCAAAATTAACAAGCACAACATCAACACCAATTTTACAAATGCAATTATACGGAATAAAAGTTTCATTATTTTTTGAAAAAATATTAAAAATACCATTTTTATTTGGCACAATAAAACCTAAAATTTTTGAAGTTTTAACATCAAAAACAAGGTCAATAATAAACCCTAAACTTTTGCCATTTGAAACATTAATAACTTCTTTGGTGCGTAAATCACAAAATGTTTCTTCCAAGGCAAATTCTCCTTTATAATTTATTTATCTTAAATTATTTTACATTTTTCTTGCTTTTTAGTATTATTATTAATAGGCAGGATTATTTATGAGATGTTTATATTGTGGCTATACAGATAGCAAAGTTACCGATTCTCGCTTCACACCATACGATAACACCATTCGCAGAAGAAGGGAATGTTTGCAATGTGGAAAGCGATTCACCACTTATGAAAGGGTTGAAACAACCCCACTTCTTGTTGTTAAAAAAGATGGTTCAAGGCAAACATTCAATCGTGAAAAAATAAAAGATGGAATTGTTAAAGCCTGTGATAAAAGGCAAATTTCAGCCAACCAAATTGAAGCATTAATTGATGATATTGAAAAAGAAGTATATAACATTTCATACACCGAAATTAACTCTGTTAAAATTGGTGAAATGGTTATGGAACGCCTTAAAAAGTTAGATGAAGTTGCATATGTTCGATTTGCTTCGGTTTATAGGCAATTCACCGACATAACAAATTTTGTTGAACTGCTTAACGATTTTAAATCAAAAAACTCTTCAAAATAGTTATATTATTATTTTATAAATTTTGTTAAACAAAAATAACTGATAAAGATTTCAGTTATTTTTTTGTTAACTTATTGAATATAAGTTTAAAATTTAATTCTTTTTTATAATAAATAAATCAAAGTTTTAAAAAAGTGTTTAAAAGTTAAAATTTTTATGTTATAATAAAAATGAAAGTAATTTCGCAGTATTTTTTGTTGTTTATATAATAAAGGGAGAAGTTTAATGGCAGGATATGAAAGTAAGGATATAGTTGTTCTTGAAGGGCTTGATGCAGTTCGTTTAAGGCCCGGAATGTATATTGGAACCACAGGTGCAAATGGTTTTCACCACTTATTGTGGGAAATTTTGGATAACGCAATGGACGAAGCCACAAATGGTTTTGGTAACAGCATAATTGTAACATTGCATAAAGATGGCAGTGCATCTGTTCGCGATAATGGAAGGGGAATTCCAGTTGATATTCACCCAACACTTAAAGTAAGCGGTGTTGAAGTTGTTTATACTCAACTTCATGCAGGTGGTAAATTTAACAATTCAAATTATAGTTTCTCTGGCGGTTTACATGGTGTAGGTGCTTCTGTAACAAATGCATTAAGTGAATGGCTTAATGTAACAGTTAATCGTGGCGGAAAACAATATTATATGGAATTTGCCAGCATTGCAGATAGCAAAGGCAAAATTCACAGCGGAAAACCAATGATGAAACTTAAAGAAATTGGTTCCAGCAAAGAAACAGGCACATATGTAAGGTTCTTGCCAGATAAACGAGTTTTTGGAAACCTTCAATTCGATAATTCAACAATAACTGCAAGGTTAAGGGATATTGCTTTTTTAAACAAAGGTGTTAAGTTAACACTTATTGATGAAAGGCAAAATAAAGATAGCGATTTATATAACCAAGTTTTCCACTATGAAGGGGGCCTTGTTGATTTTGTTAATTATATAACACAAAACAAAAAACCACTTTTCAATAAACCTCTTTATATCGAAGGCTCAACCGATGTTGTTAAAGTTCAAATGAGTTTGGTATATACCGACGATTATACTGCAAACATATTTTCTTTTGTTAACAACATTCCAACCAGTGAAGGTGGAACACATGAAACAGGCATGAAAAGTGCATTAACCAGAATTCTTAATGAATATGCAAGAAGTCATAACATATTAAAAGAAAAAGATTCAAACTTTTTGGGTGAAGATTTCACAAAAGGTTTGGTTGCAGTGCTTTCAATAAAACTTAAAACTGTTCAATTTGAAGGTCAAACAAAAGCAAAACTTGGCAATCCGGAAGCCAAACCGGAAGTTGAAAGTGTTGTATATTCTGAACTTAATAAACTAACACTAAGAAACGATTTAAACGCCACTTTTACAGCAATAATGAAAAAAGCGGTTGAATCTCAAAAAGAAAGGGAAGCAATTAAAAGGGCAAAAGACCTTGCAAGAAGTAAAAACAGCATTGATGTTTCAAACCTTGTTGGAAAACTTGCTTCATGCACAGGAAATAAAGCAGAACTTAATGAATTATTTATTGTTGAGGGTGATTCTGCGGGTGGCAGTGCTAAATCTGCCAGAGACAGAAAAACGCAAGCAATACTTCCGCTTAAAGGTAAACCTTTAAATGCTGAAAAGAAAAGGTTAGAACAAGTGCTTGCAAATGATGAAATTCGCAGTTTAATTTCAGCACTAAACACAGGAATTCTTGATGATTTTAACCTTAACACATTGAAATATCATAAGGTAATAATTCTTTCCGATGCTGACCAAGATGGTGCACATATCAGGGCAATTTTGCTAACATTCTTCTATCGCTATATGCGTGAACTTATAACAAATGGTCATGTTTATATTGGCATGCCACCACTATATATGGTTCATAAAAAAGGTGTTAAAAAATATGTTTATTCCGATGCAGAACTTGATGCAGCAATAAAGGAAGTTGGAAAAGGTTATCAAATTCAACGATATAAAGGTCTTGGTGAAATGGATCCTGAACAACTTTGGGAAACAACAATGGACCCAAAACAAAGGGTGCTTATGAAAGTTAATATAGACGATACTGTTGAAGCAGAAAAAATGATAACCACGCTTATGGGCGACAGCATTGATGCAAGAAAAGAATATATTTTATCAAATTGCAATTTTAATAAACAAGATAGATTTGAAAAACTAGGGGGATAACTTATAAATGAGTTTTGATGATGAATTTGAAAACATAACTGGTGCAATAGGCTCTGATGAACCTGAAGAAGTTGTTAATGCTCGAAGTGAAACCTCCATTGAAGAACCAGTTGAAAGGAAAAATGTTCGTAAAATTGTTGAACCAGAAATAATTGATGGATTAATGAATATGAACATTGATGATGTTTTGCACCAAAGCATGATTCCATATTCTGAACATGTTATCTTAGAAAGGGCATTGCCAAGAGTTGAAGATGGCTTGAAACCCGTTCAACGCAGAATTCTTTATTCCATGCTTGAACTTGGAATAACACCAGATAAAGAATTCAAAAAAAGCGCAAGAATTGTGGGTGATTGCATGGGTAAATATCATCCACATGGCGATTCCAGCATTTACGATGCCATGGTTCGTATGGCACAAGATTTTAATATGCGTGGTTGCCTTGTAAGTGGTCACGGAAACTTTGGTTCAGTCGATGGCGATCCAGCAGCAGCAATGCGTTACACCGAAGCAAAATTAAGCCCACTTGCAATGGAACTTTTAAAGGACCTTGATAAAAACACAGTTAATTGGTGTTTGAACTATGACGATACCACAAAAGAACCTGTAACTTTGCCAGGCAGATTTCCAAATTTGCTTGTTAATGGAACAAACGGAATTGCGGTTGGGCTTGCAACAAACATTCCACCACATAACTTAACTGAAACAATAAATGGTGTTATTGCATATATCGATAATCCAAAAATTAAACTTGATGCTTTAATGAAAATAATTAAAGGCCCAGATTTTCCAACAGGTGCATATTTGGTTATTGGCGATGAACTTAAAAAAGCATACGAAACAGGAAAAGGCAAAGTTATAATGCGTGCCAATTTAACCATTGAAGATGAAGGTGAACGCAAAAATATTGTTATAACAGAATTTCCTTATCAAACAAATAAAGCACAACTTCTTGAAAGCATTAACAAACTTAAAGAAGAAAAATATAAGGGTGTTCTAAGTTCAATTGCCACCATTCGTGATGAAAGTGACAGAACTGGAACAAGGGCAGTTTTAAAACTTAAAAAAGATGCAAACATTCCTGAAATACTTGAAATTTTATATAAAAACACAAACCTTCAATGCACTTTTGGCATAAACATGGTTGTTATTGCCGAAGGCAAACCTATGCAACTTGGCTTAATTGATATAATAAGATATTATGTGAACTATCAAAGGGAAGTTATATTAAGAAGGGCAAAATTTGAGTTAGACGAAGCAAAAGACAGAATGCATATTTTGCAAGGTTTAATTGTGGCAATAAAAAACATAGATGAAGTTATTAAAATTGTTAAAAAATCACCAAGTGTAACAGAAGCAAGGGCAAAATTAAGGGCAAGATTTAATTTAAGCGAGCGTCAAGCACAAGCAATTCTTGATATGAAAATATCAAGGCTTACAAACTTGGAAGTTGAAAAACTTGAAAAAGAAATTGCTGAATTGGACGAAAAAATTAAACGCTTAACAAAACTTATTGGTTCAAAAACTGAACAATATAATTTAATTAAAACTGAACTAACAGCAATAAAAAAACAGTTTGGCGAAGAAAGAAAAACAAAAATTGTTAATTCAATCGATGATATTTCAATTTCAGATAAACCAATTGAAACTGTTATAACCGAAGAATATGTTACAGCAAGTTACGCAAGCACATTAAAAAGAGTAACCCAAAAAAGTTATTCACTTGCAACAAGGGAATGGAGTTTATCTTCAACTTCAAACGAAGCAAATCGTTATTGCGAGTTAATGCTTAACGATAAAAATATTCTTGTTTTCACAAATTTTGGTTATTGTTATCGCATTGATGTTAAAAACATTCCAGATTGCAAATGGCGTGATAAAGGCACTCATTTAAGTGAACTCGTTAAACTTAACAACATTAACGAAAAAATAATTGGTGTTGTTCAACCTGACGAAGAATATGCAGGTTCGCTTGTGTTCTTCACAAAACAAGGTCTTGTTAAAATAACAGATTTCCTTGAATATAACTTGCAAAAAACATCGTTCCAAGCAATAAAACTTAAAGAGGGCGATGAACTTATAAGTGTTATGCGTGATAGGCGAAACACAACACTTGTGTTTGTAACAAGCGATGGTATGGTGCTTAATGCAGGCAAAGATGAAGTTCCTTCAACAGGCAGGGTAAGTTCTGGTGTTAAAGGTGTTAACCTTAACGAAGATTGTTTTGTTGTTTATGCTGGTTTATGCCAACCAACAGATAACCTTGTTATTGCAAGTAGTAAAGCAAATGTTAAAAAAGTTTCAATGAGTGAATTCGATTTATTAAGCCGTTACAGAAAAGGTGTTAAGGGAATAAGTTTAGACAGCACTTCAAGCGTTGTTTATGCAAATGTTGAAAACAACCAAAAACAACTTATTCTTTCAAACAGTGAAGAAAATTTTGCAATAAACTTTAAATCAATTGCAAAAGAAAACAGAACATCAAAAGGAAAAGAAGTAAAAAAACTGTTTAATGTTTCTTCTTGCTTTGAATATAACGATTAAAAAAACAGCCAATTGGCTGTTTTTTTATTTATTATCATCTTCGTCCTTATCGTTTTCAATAATAAGTTTTTCGTAACAATATTCATAAAATAAGGGCGCAATTTCACACCACTTAGAACTTAAATTTGTTGCAACTGTTCTTGATGGAACTTTCATTTTTAATTCAAACACGGGGCTTGATTCCACACTTTCTTTAATTTTAAGTGTTACAGAATAAAAACCATCTCGTTCCTTTGAATAGTGTGCTGTATATTCTTGAATTCGTTTATAATAACTTCTGTGAAGGCGTGCATATTCATTTATTTCATCACGCACACTTTGTGGAATTTTGTTATAAAAATGTTCAATGCAAGTTCTGCCTTCGTTGGTTATGGCATAGCAAGCATCTTTATCAGTTGATGGCTGATAAATAAGTCCAGCATTAACCAGATTCCATAATGCATCTTTGCAATACATATAGTTAAGCCAGCGTTTTTCGCCAGTGCAAATATCAATTATAGAATTTTCAGTTAATGGAATTTCCATTTTATCAAAAACAAATAATAAAATAAGCTTATTTAAAAGCATAATTTGTTTGTTTTGACTATTAAGCGACTTTAAGTTTAAGCCCGATTTCATTATTTATTCTCCTAATTTAATGCATTATATCATATAAAGCATAAAAAGGCAAACAAGAATTTCTAAAATAACTCTTTATTTTTTTAAAATAATATGTTACAATAAATTATCTAAAAGGGGCTAATTATGGAAGTTAAACAAGAAAATTTTGATTTAATTGAACAGTTCACTCAAGCATGTAACGAAATTATTGATGGTAAGTTTATTTTGGCAGATATGAAAATTGCTAATTTATTTAAATTTATCGATGGCAAGTCAGTTTTATGTGATTTATTTGCAAGGGCTCTTAATGGATTTAATTTTGATAAAGAATTTGCAAAAGCAAAAATGAGTAACGGCATAAGTGGTTATGTTTTTCATATGCCCGAAGATAATGTTAAAACAATTGCAATGGTATACAGTTTGCTTCAAGATGCTAATTTTAAAAAAGTTGACCTATATTCTTTTATAAACACATATTTCAATGAAGATGGCAACACAAATGTTGCGTTTAATAATTTCTGCCTGGAAGTTATTGTGCCATTCAGAAACACTGTTGTATCGGCACTTGAAGATAAATTTGAAATTGCACCAGCAGATGTAAATATTGAACCTGAATTAATTGATGAAAAAGAACTTAATGGATTTGAAAAACTTGAACTTATAATTGATCAAATTTTGGATTCCATCAATTATGAACCAAAAATAAAAGAAGAACAAAAACAAGAGTTATATATTGTGCTTAAAGGTTTAAAACAAGCAGCAAAATTGCAATCTTTAACACTAATTGGTTCAATAGCAATTGGGCTTGATTACTTAATTAAAAAAGTTAAAAGCGCCAAATATTTCTATGCTGAATTGCAAGATTGCCTTGCTGAATTATATTAAAAAACTTAATGGAATTAAAAGAATAACGCTTATTAAACAATGCGTTATTTTTTGTTTAATAAAAAAACTGAATTTAACTCCACATGATTTCAGAAAATTAAATCCCTGAAAGGCAACAGAAAATCCACCAAAACTGATAATTGCACCACATAAAATGGTTTTCAGTGAAAGCGGGCATGAAAGATTTGAAACATCAAGGCAACCTCTTGTTATTTCAACAACGCCGTTTAGGCATGCGTTTGAAATGTTAAAATTAACGCCTATTTTTTCAAGCAAAAAACAAATTGGAGTAAACAAATGCAAATTATTTAACAAACTAATAAGCATATAAAAAATAACAATGTAAGCACCAACAATTGCAATTGAAACAACCGAGTTATAAACACCATCACTTATCACTTTGTTAACATCAGGAACAACAAAATTTGATTTATATTTTATGCAAACATTTTTTTGTTTTAACATATATTTTCTATATAAAACGCCATTAAGCATGCTTGCAATAATATGGCAAACAAGCATAATAACACCACATTTAAAACTGTTTAACATTCCCACACCAACAGTTCCAATAATAAATAATGGTCCAGAAGTTGAAGTGTAAGTAACAACACGGTTAACTTCATCTTGTGAAAGTTGTTGGCTTGCATATAATTCACTAACAACTTTTGCTCCAACGGGATATCCTGAAATAATTGCAATCAAAAATGCGTATGCTGAAATTCCAGAAGTGTTATATAATTTTCTTGTTGCAGATTGGAAACATCTTGCAAAATCTTCAACACAATTAAGCCCAGTTAATATTTTTGAAAAAATAAAAAATGGGAAAAGTGAAGGAAACACATTTTTAATAAAAACTTCCAAACCAGTTAAAGTTTCTTGCATATAATATTTAGGATTTAATGCAAAACAAACAATAAAAAAAATAACAATTAAACTTAAAATAATGTAAACAACTTTTTTATTAAATTTGATAATTCTTGATTTTTGTGTTATCATATTCATAGTTTATGAAAAGGATTTAGGGTGATATGTATAAAAACAAAACAATTGCAGTTGCTTTTGGTGGTGGTGGAACTTGTGGTCTTGCACATATTGGTGTTATAAAAGCGTTTGAAGAATATGGCATAAAACCCGATTATATTTGCGGAACTTCAATGGGTTCAATTGTTGGCGCATTTTATGCTTGTGGCCATAGTTATAACGATATTTTAAGGGAATGTGAAAAATTAAGATTTTTTAAAGTTTTTGATTTAAATCCATTTGTGTTAACAAGCACACATCTTGTTCCGGGCAAAACCACAGAAAAATATTTAAAAAAATGCACTCAGGAAAGAAATTTTGAAGATTTAAAAGATATAAAATTTTCTTGCATTGCAACCGATTTAAGAAAGGGTGAGGAGTTTGAATTCACATCTGGTCCAATTTGGCAAGGTATTAGGGCAAGTATATCAATTCCAATGATTTTTAAGCCAGTTGAACATAATTCAATGCTTTTAGTTGATGGTGGGCTTGTTAACAATGTGCCTGCAAAGAATTTAAAAAAATATAATCCCGACATAATAATTGCCTGCGATGTGTTAAGTGAATATGTGTTCTATTCTGAACCTAAATATTGGTGGGATATCATTGCGTTAAGCATGAACCTTTCACAGTTAAAAGGTCAAAAAAACAATCTTAATGGTTTTAAATATGTAATAAGGCCAAACACAAACATAACTTCACCATTCACACCTTCTCTTAAAAATATAAATCATCTTATTGAAGAAGGCTATAAAGCAGCAGTTAAAGTGATAAAAAGATTAAACAAAAATTTAGATAAAATAAAAAAATAGGCAATTTGCCTATTTTTTTTCAACTTTTTTTGCTTTTGATTTTCCAGTTGTTTTTTTCTTTAATTTATCAGTCTGTTCTGATTTTTTTGTGATTGTTTTCTTATTAAAAGCAGAAGGATTTTTTACAAGATATTTCTTATAATTTTCTAAATTTTTTTCCAAATATTTTCTTAATTCAAGTTCAACATTTTTAACTTCTTCAATTGAGTTAGGGCAGTTATCCACAGCAGTTATAAGGTCAATTATGTTTCTGTTAAAAATAACAATAATATGTTTCGCCAATGCTTCTGTTCCATCTTCAAACAAAATATTAAAATTAAGAGAAGCACTGTTTTTAAACTTTTTAAACCAATTCATTTCTTGAAGTGATATTCCCAGTGTTTTTGCAAGGGTTTCACATTCTGCTTTAAATTCGCAAAAATCTTGCTTATTTTTTTGAAGTTGTGATTTAAAACTTTCATTGCAAGTTTTTTCTTGAACAGTGTTAACCAAAGCATATAACTGTTTTGAAATATTATAAAGTTGTTCCAATAAGCATTTATTATTTTCATCTTTTAGGTTTGTTTCTTCCATAAATTCACCCCCTAACTGCATTAAAATTATGTGTTATTAATAATATTTGTATTTTTTTGTTATTTATTCAAAAAATATTGTTAAGGGGTAAAAAATGAAAAATTTATTATTAAGAAGTTTGCTTGGTTCAAACTTAACATATTTTTTAATTGGTTCTGTTGTTTTTTTAATTATTTATTTTTTTATAACAATAAAATTTATTGCTAAAAAACTTAAAACAGGTGGAAAACTTTTTGTATATTCCTTACCATTCACAATTCTTTTAATTGTTTTTTTAAGCATGTTTTTCACTGCAAGTGTTAACGCGTTATATTCATCAATTTATGCAACAAATATAGGTGCAATAGGTGGAATATTAAATAATGCAGTAACAAACTATAATCCATCAATTGTGCAAGGTCAAATTGGCGATATATTTTCTTCTGTTGGTTCAATTAATCCAATAACTTTTTCAAATGGACTTATCTGGTTTATTCTGGCAATATTTATTTATTTTTGTTTTTTATTTATTGTTTTTAACATTGTTCTTAAACCCCTTAAAAGTGTTCAAAAAAACTTATCTGTTCTTGCAACTGGTGGCGAAATTAAAAGTTTAAAACTGAAAGGAAAAGATTTTTCGCTTATTGCGCAAGATGTGTTAAAAATACAAAATAACATATTCAGTTTAAAAAACGAAATAAGCCGTATGCGTGCAGATTTTAATAAACTTGTTCCTAAACAAATTGTTCAACTTATTGGAAAAAAGGATATTTCAGAACTTTCAAATGGTGCATATGTTCAAAAAAAAGCGCACTTAATGAATATATATTTTGTTATGGAAGAGTTCGATGATTTAACAAAATTAACAAAAGTTAACAAATATTTTGCTATAATAAGTCCAATTTTAAGAAACTATAATGGTGTTATATTCGATTATAACATTCACAAAACAACCTGTTTGTTTGGAACTCTTGATGCGCTTAATAAAGCAACTAAGGCATTGCAGGAAATTGATATAAACAATCCTGAAATAAATATTATTGCAGAAACAAAACCAATAACAATTGCAGTTGTTGGATATAACAAGCAATATTCAATTCAAATATTAAATAATTAAAAAAGTGTTGACAAACTTTATGGAATGCTATATAATAACATCTGTAAAGTTTTTTTCTTTACACAGTAAGGTTTAAAATGAAAATTCAAGAAATAAACGAAGTTTCAAAATTATTTGATTTTTATGGAAAATTGCTTAACGAAAAACAACAAGAAGTTGTAAGGCAATATGTTTTCAATAATCTTTCACTTGCAGAAATTGCTGAAATAATGGGCATAACAAGGCAAGCGGTTAAGGATTTACTTGATAGAACCATAAACATACTGAAAAATTACGAAGAAAAACTTAAAATTCTTGAAAAATTTAATAAAACCAGCAAATTAATTAATAACCAAGAAACAATTAAAAAGTTTTTAAAAATTTGGGAGGAATAAATGGCAGTTTTTTCTGGCTTAGCCGAAAAATTTAATCATATATTTTCAAAGTTAACCAAGCGTGGTGCTTTAACTGAACTTGAAATTAAACAAGCAATGCGTGAAGTTCGAATTGCATTAATCGAAGCCGATGTTAACTATCTTGTTGTTAAAAAATTCATTGCTGATGTAACCCAAAAAGCAATTGGCGAAAAAGTTATGAAAAGTTTAACACCAGGCCAACAAGTTATAAAAATTGTTAATGAAGAATTAACTGCATTAATGGGTGGAACAAATTCAAAACTTGAATTAAGCAGTTCACCAAGTGTTATAATGCTTTGTGGTTTGCAAGGTGCAGGTAAAACAACAATGTGTGCCAAAATTGCACTAAACCTTAAAAAACAAGGCAAAAAACCACTTCTTGTTGGTTGCGATATTTACAGGCCAGCAGCAATAAACCAACTTAAAGTGCTTGGTTCAAGCATTCAAATTCCTGTTTTCGAAAAGGGAACACAAAGCCCAGTTAAAACTGCAACCGAAGCAGTTGCATATGCAAAAAGCAATATGCTTGATGTTGTTATAATCGATACCGCAGGCCGATTGCATATTGATGAAAAATTAATGCAAGAACTTTGCGATATTAAAGAAAAAGTTAAACCAAATGAAATTTTATTAACAGTTGATGCAATGACGGGGCAAGATGCTGTAACAGTTGCAGAATCTTTTAATAACACACTTGATATAACTGGTGTTATATTAACCAAACTAGATGGCGATACTCGTGGTGGTGCTGCTCTTTCAATAAAAGCAGTAACAAACAAACCAATTAAGTTCTGTGGTGTTGGTGAAAAGTTAACTGATCTTGAAATATTCTATCCCGACAGAATGGCTTCAAGGCTTTTAGATATGGGCGATGTTTTAAGCCTTATTGAAAAAGCCAGCGAAGTTATAAGTGAAGAAGAAGCCGAAAAACAAGCAAAAAAATTTTTGGAAAACACTTTCACTTTAAACGATTTTTTAATGCAAATTGAACAAATTCAAAAACTTGGAAGTTTGGGCGATTTATTAAAAATGATTCCGGGAATGCAATCAAAATTGGCAGGTGTTAACATTGATGAAAGTCAGTTTAAACGCTATAAAGCAATAATTCAATCCATGACAATGAAAGAGCGAAATTATCCTGAAACATTGAAAGCTTCACACAGGCAAAGAATAGCAAATGGAAGTGGCACATCAATTCAAGATGTTAATGCTCTTATAAAAAATTTTGAACAATCAAAACAAATGATGAAACAATTAAAAAGCAAAAAAGGTGGGTTAAGATTCCCATTCTAAAAAAATCAAATTAATTTTGGTAGGTCTTTGCACAATGTGCGACTTATATATAAAAAACAATGGAGGAAAATAAAATGGCAGTTAAAATTAGATTAACAAGACTTGGCGACAAAAAATCACCTTTCTATCGTGTTGTTGTTTCTGATTCAAGGGTTGCAAGAGATGGTAAGTATATTGACTTACTTGGAACATATGATCCACTTAAAACTCCTGCGGAAATCAAACTTGATGGCGAAAAAGCAAAAGCTTGGTTAGAAAAAGGTGCTCAACCAACTGACACAGCAAAATCGCTTCTTGTTCAAGCAGGCGTTATTGAAAAAAAATAGGAAGGTAACGAAATGCAAGAACTAGTTAAATATCTTGTTTCTCAACTTGTTGAAAACAAGGAAGATGTTTTAATTCAAACAACAGAAGAAGAAAACGCAACAATAATAACCGCACTTGTTAACAATGCTGATCTTGGCAAAGTTATTGGCCATAATGGTAAAGTTGCAAACAGCATAAGAACAATTGTTAAAACTGCAAACATAGGCGCAGGTAAAAAAGTTATTGTTAAATTCAACTCAAAGGAGCAATAAACTTGCTCTTTTTTGTTAATCTTTGATATAATAATTAAAGGAAGTGTATTATGGAAAATAAAGTTCTTATTGGCAAAATTGTTAAAGCGCAAGGAATTAAAGGCGAAGTAAAAGTTATGCCAATAACAAGTGATATAACAAGATTTAAAAAACTTAAATATTGCATTATAGATAACAAAACATACGATTTAGTTCACGCAAGAATTGGCGTGGATAATTTTGCATACCTAACATTTAAACAAGTAACAGATAGAAACATGGCAGAACTTTTAAGAAACAAAGAACTTTATGTTAACCGTGAAGATAGAATAAGCCTTAAACCAAACGAATTTTTCATAGACGATTTAATGGGAAGTTCTGTTATTGACGAAAACAACAATGAACTTGGTGAAATAATTAATGTTGAAAATTATGGTGCAACAGATATTTTAACTGTTTCAATTGGAATGGGAATGAGTTTTGCATTTCCACTTCTTAATGATGTTATAATTTCGTTTGATGATAATAATAAAGTTCTGAAAGTTAACAGCGAAAAACTTAGCGAGGTTAAAGTATGAGAATTGATATTTTAACTTTATTTCCAGAAATGTTTAGTTCACTTAAAGCATCACTTATTGGAAAAGCAATTGAAAATAAAAAACTTGAAATAAACATTGTGGATTTCAGGGAATTTTCTTTAAATAAACATAAAAAAGTTGATGATTATCCATTTGGTGGCGGTGCAGGAATGTTATTGCAGGTTCAACCACTTTTTGATGCAGTTCAAAAACTTAAAACACCAAATTCAAAAGTTGTGCTTTTAAGCCCACGCGGAAAGGTTTATAACCAACAAATTGTAAAAGAATATGCTAAGTGTGAGCATTTAATTTTGGTTTGTGGGCACTATGAAGGTGTTGATGAAAGGTTTATTGAACTTTGTGTTAATGAAGAACTTTCTGTTGGGGATTATGTTTTAACAGGTGGTGAAATTCCAGCAATGATTGTTGTTGATAGCGTTGCAAGATATATCGATGGAGTTTTGCATAATAACGAAACAACTGACGAAGAAAGTTTTTCAAACGGTTTGCTTGAATATCCACAATACACTCGTCCACAAGAGTTTATGGGATTAAAAGTTCCAGATGTTTTGCTTTCAGGCAACCATCAAGAGATTAAAAAATGGCGTGAAGAAAAAAGTAAGGAAATAACAAAACTTCGCAGGCCAGATTTATTAAAATAGGTGAAAATATGATAATTCAATGGTTTCCAGGTCACATGAATAAAGCCCTTAAAGTGCTGGAAGAACAATTAAAAATTGTTGATGTTGTAATTTATGTTCTTGATGCAAGAGCACCTTTTTCGTGCCTAAACCCAGAATTTTCAAAACGTGTTTTTAAAAAACCAATAATATATGTTTTAAATAAATGCGATTTAATTGAACAAAAAACAGCCAATAGATTTAAAGAGAATTTCACAGGAGAAAATTCAAGTTGCATAATTTTAAATTCACTTGCAACTCAAAGCGCAAAAGTGCTTATTCCTGAAATAGAAAAATTAACAAAAGATAAAGTTGAAAAATATGCAAAAAAGGGTGTTCAGGTTACGGTTAGGGCAATTGTTATAGGTGTGCCAAATTGTGGTAAAAGCACTTTAATAAACAATCTTTGTGGCAAATATAAAGCAATAACTGGCAATAAAGCAGGTGTAACCAGAGGTAAGCAATGGGTTAAAATTAATGAGCATGTTGAAGTTCTTGATATGCCAGGAACTTTATGGCCAAGTTTTAACGATAATAAAGTGGCACATAACCTTGCATATATAGGAAGCATTCGTGATGAAGTTGTTGAAAAAACTGAACTATGTTTCGATTTTATCAAAGATTTAATTGCAATAAAACCACAATCGTTAAAGGAAAGATATAATATTAACTTTGATGAAAGTGATGAAGTTATCGATGTTTATCATAAAATTTGCGAAAGCAGAAATTATTTTTTAAGAAAAGGCGAATACGATTATGATAGATGCGCAAATGCAGTTATAGACGATTTTAGAAAAGGAAAATTGGGTAAAATTTGCTTGGAAGAAAAATGAACAATAAAATAAAAGGTGCCATTGGCGAAAGCAAAGCAATTGAATATGTAAAGAAACTTGGATATAAAATTATTGAAAAAAATTTCACCACAAAAATAGGTGAAATCGATATTATTGCACAAGATAAAAATTATATGGTTTTTATAGAAGTTAAAAGCAGAACTTCGCTTAAATTTGGCAGGCCAAGCGAAGCAGTTAACTATCATAAACAAAACAAAATTAAACAAGTTGCTTTATTATATATGCAAAAATTAAAGAATTTTAAAGGTTTTTTCAGGTTTGATGTGCTTGAAATTTTAGATAATGAAATTAATTATATTATAAATGCTTTTTAAAAATGTTTGGAAAATAAAAAATTATTTGCTATAATTAAATTTAATAAAGGGGATATATGCAATGTATAAAAGCAAAATGTCAGGCTTTAAATTAAGTGTTGTTATGATTTTGGCAATAACCATATTGTGTTCAATCACATTTGGAACTTTGGCTTATTTCAGAGTTCAAACCACTGCAAGCGGAACAATAATAATTGGTTCAAACATTAATTTTGCATTTTGCAACAGTTCCGGAACAACAGTAAGCAGCACTGTTCAATTCACAAATTTCAGTGAACAAACAAATAATATTGGCATATATGTTAAAAAAACAGCAGGTGTTGATGCAAAACTTAGGGCATATGTTGCTGTTTCAATTGAAGATTCAAATGGAAATCTTCAAAATTTATTAAACGAATCTGGAAACGCCATTGTAACAGTAACAATGGGCACTGGCTCAGGTTACAGTTGGGTAAGTGCAGGAAGCACGGCAGAACAAAAAGTTGGTGCTGGTTGGCGTTATTTAAAAACAACAGATGGTTCAAGCGACTATAAAATTAATTCAGATGCAGTTATTCCAGTTTGTGCAAGCATAACTGTTAACGATAATGATTATGCAGATAAAGGTTATAAAATAATTGTTTCAATCACAGCAGAAATGTTGCAATTTGATAATGCAAGTTGGGCTTAAAACCCAACTTTTTTATTTTGTTAAAAGGTCAATGCATTTAACGGCCTTTTTTATTTCACATTTTTTATTAAAAATGCTTATGCTTATTCTTACAGCACCACCATATTGAAGTGTGTTTAAATGTTTATGAATAAGTGGGGCACATGAAAGTCCACCACGGCATAAAATATTAAATTTTTCATCAAGCAAGTTAACAACTTCGCCAGATGATTTTCCTTTTATGTTAAAACTAACAACGCCATAACAATTTTTTGGATTTGAATATAAAATTATGTTTTTGTTATTTTTAATTCCATTAATAAATAAATTTGTAAGTTCAATTATTTTTTTATTATGCTTTTCAAGGTTGTTTTTTGTAAAAATAAGTCCCTTATTTAATGCAAAGATGCAAGGTGTTGGCAAAGTTCCAACTTCATAACATTCTGGTGGTTTAAATGAATAATCAAGGCTTTCACTATCAACACCATTTCCGCCAAATTTAATTGGTTGCAAAATGCAATTGTTTAAAATAAGAACACCTAAGCCCTGAATTCCATATAAATTTTTATGCCCAGCAAGGCAAAGGCAACTAATGTTGCATTTTTGAACATCTAATAACTGGTTTCCAGCACCTTGTGCACTATCAACAATAAATTTAAGATTATGCTTTTTAACAATCTTTCCAATTTCATAAATTGGTTGAATTGCGCCAGTAACATTGCTTAAATGGTTAAGAACAACCAGAAAAGTGTTATCCTTAATATTTTCTTCAACACTTTCAGCAGTAATAACCCCAAATTTGTTAGGTTTTAAATAAGTTACGCTTATTTGTCCACTTGCTTCAAAAATTCTTAAAACCCTTAACACAGAATTATGTTCAAGCACACTGGTTATCACATGGCCTGTTTGCATAATTCCTTGAATTGCAAAATTTAAACTTTCGCTTGCACCAGAAGTGAAAATAACATCTTTTGCGCTTACAGCATTAAATGTTTCAGCAATTAATTGCCTTGTTTCAAAAACTTTAAGTGCTGTGTTAATGCTTAAAGAATGTCCACTTCTTCCGGGGTTTGAATTAAATTTTGTAAGTGCAAGTTTCACTGCTTTTAAAACACTTTTAGGTTTTTTATGTGTGGTGGCAGAATTATCTAAATAAATCATATGAACCTCTTTTGGTTATTTTCTAATATTATGATATGAATGTAATTTCAAATTTGAAACAAGGGGAGAATAAACAAAATGATGCTTGCAGTTTTTTCAAACAGAACCGAAACACTTATGTTATATAAAATCTTACAATCAAACAATATACCATCACAGGTTATAAACACACCAAATAAAGCAAAATTTTCGTGCAGTATTTCTGTTAAATTTCCTAAACAATTTTATTCACTTGTTGTAACTGCAATAAAAAAATATAATCTTTCAAGCTTTGTAAGATTTGCTAATTATTTTTAATTTTTAATTAAATATGATATAATTTAACAAATGAATAAACTTTGCAATTTCAGACCTTTGTTTTTTGCATGCGTAAGCGTGCTTGTTGGCTTACTCAGTTCCTATTTTTTATTAATAGGAAATTTTTTAGGTTTAATTATTTCAACAGTTTCTGTTATTGCAATATTAATAATATTAAATTTAATAAAAGTTTTTTCAAAAAAACAATTCATAATGCTGGGTATTTGCATTGTGTTGTTTTTATCTGCTTTTGCAGGATTACAACTTAATGCAAACACCTTTAATGTTTCAAACATTGAAACTTCAACAATAACCGGTTATGTATCAAAAATCAATGGCAACAGTGGTTATCAAATTTTAACTTTAACGCGTGTTAAATCAAACAATAAAAGGCTTTCAAAAAATGTAACCATTTATGTTTCAGGCGTAAGTGAAATCATTGAAGGTAATAACATAAGTTTTCAAGCACCGCTTGAAAAACAAAAACTTGTTTCAAACAATAAATTAAACACCTATATGGTTTTTAATAATACTGCTTATTCAACAGCAATAACATCTGATAATGTTGA
Source organism: Clostridia bacterium (assembly GCA_045639255.1). Classification (GTDB taxonomy): domain Bacteria; phylum Bacillota; class Clostridia; order Christensenellales; family UBA1242; genus JAZUCT01. Next base: position 7,713 of record JAZUCT010000056.1, on the reverse strand, counting down.
AATTCTAAACTATTCACCAACCATTCCACTTAAAATAAAGAATTATGTTCTTAATATATTAAATAAAAATTATTCATCAAAAAACTCGGCGCTTGTGTTTGCAATGCTGTTTGGAAACAAAACATTATTAAGTGATTTCGATGTTTCAAGTTATAACGATGTAGGCATAGCACACATTTTTGCTGTTTCAGGTTTACATATTTCAATTATATTTTTAATAATTTCTTTCGTTCTTTCAAGGTTAATGATAAGGGGAAAGTTAAATTTTATTATAACTGCAATAATTTCAATTATTTATTGTTCATTGTGTAGTTTTTCGCCATCTGTTGTTCGTGCAACAGTTATGAGTTTATGTTTGTTGTTTGCCAAAACAGTTCATAAACAAGGCGATAGTTTTAATGCTTTTTGCATTGCATTTTTAATTTTATCTTTAATAAATCCATTTAATTTTTTAAACGCAGGCTTTCAACTAAGTTTTCTGTGTGTTTTTTCAATTTTAAGTTTAAGCCCAATTCTTTCAAAAATTTTTGCAAAAAAGTTACCATTAAGCATTGCAAATTCATTGGCAGTTTCAATTTCTGCTTTCATAGGAACATTCATTGTTCTTGTTAAAATTTATGGATTCTTTAATCCGCTAAGCATTGTGTTTAATATGTTGTTAATTCCAGTTTTTTCAGTATTGTTTATTGTAATATTTGTTTTCAACTTAGTTGCATGCTTAATTCCTCCACTTTCTTTTATTAATCAAGTTCCAAATTTTCTTCTAACTATTTATGGAACGGTTGTAAATTTTCTTTCAAAAATTCCATCAGTAATAACACTTAATAATCTTGGAACAACTTGCTTAATTTCTTTCATAATTTTCATTTTTATTGCTGGTAATTTTTGTTTGTTTAAAAAATTAACAAAAAGAATTGTTTGTTGTGCTCTTATTATAATAAGTTTGCTAAGTGGAATTATTTGTTCAATGCCATCAAACTTTAATTATATTTCATTAACTGCAATTCGAAGCACTTATGAAAATTGTTATTTGTTAACCGACACAAATAATTCACGCATTTTTGTTGTTAACAACTTAAATTCTGCATCTGTTAAAAGCATAACAACTTATTTAACCGAAAATAAAATAAGTTATTTAACACATATTGTTGCAAGAAAAGTTTCAGTTTCTCAATCACAACTTGAAACATTGCAAAAGTTAACAAAAAATGCAATAATAACATTGCAAGAAACAGGTTTTGAAACATTTGAAGAATATCAGCAAAAACAAGTTGGAAATTTTAAATTTCAAGTGTTAAACTCAATTCTTAAAGAAAACAGCGTAGTTGCAACCATTAACAACAAAAATATATTATTTACTTTCACAAAATTAAATGGCGCTGGTAATGAAGAATATTATCTAAATTTTTCTTCTTTTGAAATTATATGCTCACCATCAATAAACAATACAACACTTCAAAGTGAAAATTATATTGTTTTTAATCAAGAACAAACCCAAAATGAAAATGTAATAATAACAAATAAGAATAATTATGAAACAATTAAATTTTAATGGAGATAAAAAATGAAATTTATTGAACTTAAACCAAATTTAAAACAAAAAATAGAAACTTCATATTGCTTATATGGTGAAGATAGTTATCTTTTGCAAAACGGAAAGGTAAGCATAATTTCTGCATGCAACATAATTTCACCTGAACTTAATCATCTTGTGTTTTCTAATGAAGATATAAAAATTCAAGATGTAATTGCAACTTGCCAAACACTTCCATTTATGTGTAAAAAAAAAGTTGTTGAACTTAATATAGTTAACAAAATCACAAGTGCAGATGTTGAATTAATAAACAATTATGTTTCAAATCCAAACCCAAGCACTTGCTTAATAATAACGGATGCAGTAGGGCAAGAAACACAAACATTGCTTAAAAATATAACTCTTGTAGATTGCACAAGGCTTGACGAGCAAACATTGCTTAAATGGATAGGCTCAAACCTTAAAAAAAGCGGAAAACAAATTGATGTTTCTGCTGGAATTATGTTGTGTGAATATTCAAATTATTATCTTTCAAAAATTGAAAAAGAACTTTCTAAACTTGTTTCATATATTGGTTCAAATTCAATAATAACTTGCCAAGATGTTTCTGCAATTGTTGGCAAAGATTTTGAATTTCAAATTTATGAACTTGCCGATGCAGTTGTTAAACGAAACACAGTTAAAGCTTATCAAATTTTAAATGCACTTAAAGTTAACAAAGATAACACAAATGTTGTTATTTCAAGCCTATATTCACATTTTCGCCGATTATTCTATATTTCCGTTACACCAAATGCCACAAACACAGAACTTGCCAGCCAACTTGGCTGCAAGGAATTTGCCATAAAAATGGCAAGGTCAAGCATTAAACAATATTCACAAAAGAAATTAAAAACTGCCCTTGAATTAATTTCTGGGGCAGAGATGGATTTAAAAACAGGCAAACTTAACAAAGATGTTGCAAATCAACAGTTATTGTTAAACCTGCTTAACATTTAAAATCTGGTATGTAAGTTTCACTTGCACTCGATAATTCTTGAACATAAACATTTAAAAACTTAGTGTTGTTTTTATAAAAATTAACAACTCTGGTATATTCCAAAGGTTTTAATGTTCTATTAATTTCTGAAAACTCACAAGCCTTATGGCAAGGTGTAAATTGGCTCATTAAACTTATAATTGTGCTTTCATCAACATTTTCATTCAGCCATTTTGCAATTTCAATGCTGTCACTTGAATGGCTTGGCAAAACCAAATGCCTTATAACAACTCCATTAAGCAACAATCCATTTTTATTAAATTTTAAAACTGGTTGTTGTTTTTTCATTTCTTTAATAACATAGCAAAAATTTTTAAAATAATTGTTTGCATTCGAATATTTTATGGAAATTTCATTGGAAAAATATTTGCAATCCACCAAAAAAACATCAACCAAACCATTCAGTTTTTTTAAAGAACTAACATTTTCAAAACCAGAACAGTTATAAATAACTGGAATTGATGGTTTATAAATTTTTAACGCTTCAACAATTTGATTAAGGTAGGGGGTTGGTGTAACAAGATTAATGTTTTCAGCACCAACTTTTTCAAAGTGCTTAAATAACTCAATTAATTCAGTTATTGAATAATTTTGGCCACTTATATTGTTTGAAATTTCAAAGTTTTGGCAAAAAACACATTTTAAGTTGCAACCACTAAAAAAAATTGCTCCACTTCCATTTTTTCCGCTTATGCAAGGCTCTTCCCAAAAATGAAGCATAAATTTTGAAATATTAATTTTATTTGAAACACCGCAAAAACCAAAGGTGTTTTTTTTATCACATTTGCAGTTTCTGGGGCAGTTATCACAAAAAGTTTTTAAATCTTCCATATTTTTTATTATAATGCATTCAAAAATCAAAATCAAATCTTTAAAAACCTTGCAAAAAAATAAAGTTTATGTTAAAATAGCCATACTGTGATAGGTGGGGAGCTAGCGGTGCCCTTTTCCTGCAATCCGCTATAGCAGGGCTGAAAGCCATTCTAGGTAAAGAACAGCATTAACAGTGATATAACATTTTGTGTTGAACATAAGGCCTTATGCAATTTCAAATCATGAACCATGTCAGGTTGGGAACAAAGCAGCATTAAGTGAACCTTGAGATGTGCCATTTGTTAACTTTATGGGAGCAAGATTTATGTTATTGTTAATGTAAGTTATTATCAAAAATGGATTCACAGTTTTTTTATTATAAGGAAAAATTTTATGGAAATGTATAAAACAAAAACTTGTTATGTTTGCAAAAAATTAACACAAGTTAAAACCGATATGCAAAAAGAAAAACTTTCAATGGGCAATTTTGAAAGTTCTAATTATATCAATCTTGAAAAATTTTTATTTATCGACATTGAACATTGTTCAAATTGCGGGCACTGTAACACAGATATTTCGGCAGAAGTTCCAGAAAAAATTTTAAACTCTAAAAAATATAAAACTCTTGTGGATTATTTTAAGTTTGAAGAAAATAAGAACAACAATCAACATATATTGCTAACAGGTGCATATGTTCTTAATGAAATGGGCGATAGTTTTAATGCCGCAAAAGCATATCTAACTGTTGCAAGAAATTTAAGCGGTGAAACCTTTAAACAAGCAAAATTAAGCCTTTCAAAATCTCAACTTGAAAAATATGAACAAGTTTTCGATTATTATGAAAAAATTAAAGATTATTGCCTTAACACAGCAATCGATTTAACATCAAATTATTATGCTAAATCTTCAAATTTTAATGCTCTTGTTTTGCTTTTGTATATTCTTAAAATTGCAGAACAAACTGAACAATATAACACGCTAAGCGAACTTATTTTCACACTTCCACTAACTGATGAACAAGTAAATCTTGCAAAAATTATAACAGAACAAAACCAATAAAAACATTGCTTTAAGCATTGTTTTTTTATTGCTTTATAAGTTAATTTTAAAAACATAAATTTCTTTTTTCCTATTCCATATCTATTTTGCTTGACAGTTATAAAAAAAGTATTCTAAAATTGAATTGATAAAAATTTATTATAAAATAATAAGCAATGGGGGTGTAATTATGAAAAAGCGTTTTAAAAACAGCATAATCATATCGCTTGCAGTTTTTGCAATGCTATCAATAACATTCATTTTTTCAGGTGCGTGGTTTACCGATAACGATTCAAAAACAGCAATAATAACCTTGGGCAATAAGGTGGATATAACTGCCAAAGCAACTTTGCCAGTTAACGAAGTTGTTATGCCAGGAAGCACCTTAACCGTAAACGATATAAAAGGTAAAGCTGAAACGGACAGTTCTAATATGTATGTAAGGGCAAAAGTAAGTGTTGAATCACAATATTCATCAGTTATTTCAGCAACTGTAAGCCCTTTAACAAGTGGCTGGGTTGAACTTGAAGGATATATGTATTATTCAGCAGCAAACAGTTTAACAACTGAAAGCAACCTAAGTAACTTAACCGAACTGGCAGCAGGAAACGAAACAACAGCTTTAAACCTTGATTTAACAATAAGCGAAGATGCAACTCAAAATGAAATAGATAGCACTTATCTTGCACCAAACTCAACCATTGAAGTAACAATAACTTTTGAAGCAATTCAATCTGCAAACACAGCTTCAAAAACAATTGAAGAAATTTGGCCACAAGTTTCAACCAACAATTCAGAACTTGGAACAGCAACTTACACAATGCAAGGTGATAAAGTTATTCTGAAAGCAACACCAGCAGAAAATGCAGTTCTTGTTGGATGGAAAAATGAACAAGGCGAATTTGTTGATTATAATTCTAACAATTTTCCAGCATTGGTTATGCTATGTGTTAACTTAATCACTGATGTTGCAACAAATAATCAGTTAGTAGCAGCTTCTGTTTTAACAAAATTAACCGAAACATATCCAACTTTAAATTTTATTAACCCATATGCAGGTAATTCTGACTATACATCAACTGTTGTTAATTTTTTTGATACCAATCTAGATAAAATCAACAGCGAAATTGCAGATAAAATTTATGGATATGGTGGAGATGATAACGATGTATTAATGGCAAAACAATATATTCAAAACATAATTAATCAAGAATATGTTTCTGTTTTACCTCATGAACGATATACTGCAGTATTCAACAAAACAAGTTCAACAACTTCAACCGCCGTTGATGGTTACACTTTTGAATTATATGATGAAGCAAAGCTTGCAGTTATAACAAGTTGCACACTATCTGAAGCAATCATTCCTGAGTCTATAACAGTAAATAACATAACTTATTCTGTTGCATCAGCAAAACTTTTTGTAAATGCATCAACATTAAAACTTATAAGTGCATTTAACACAACAAACCTAACAAAAGTAACAATTCCATCTTCTTTTGTTGAAGTTCCAATGGGAATGTTTAATAGATGTGAAAATTTAACAGAAGCCACAATTAATGCAAACATAAAAAAAATTGAAACATATATGTTTAGTGATTGCAGTTTACTTTCAAATGTTAACATACCAAACACAGTAAGCAAAATGGGCGAAGGTGCGTTTTATAACTGCTCTTCACTAACCAACATTCCAGTTCCAACAGGTGTAACAAATATAGGTATTGTTGCATTCTCTGGTTGCACTGAATTAACCAGCATAGAAATTCCTTCAGGTGTAACAAATATATTGCAATCTACATTCAATAATTGCGATGCATTAACCAGCATAAAAATTCCTTCAAATGTAACCAGCATAGGAGATTATGCTTTTTATAGTTGCTCAGCACTAACCAGCATAGATTTGCCAAGCGAATTAATAAGCATAGGCGATTACGCATTTGAGTATTGCACTCTCCTAGGTAGTATTGAAATTCCTTCAAAAGTAACCAGTATAGGTAGATATGCATTCAGATTCATTGAATCTGCAAAAATAGCTTTTAAAAATGCAACAGGATGGTATGTTAATTCATCAACAGCAGATTTTGAACAAAGTGAAGGCACAGCAGTAACAGTAAATGCTGGAACTGATGAAACATCAGCCAAAGCAAATGCATATCTTCTGCAATCAACATATTATAATTATTATTGGAAAAGATTTTAATTTTTAAAAAGTGCATAATTGCACTTTTTTTGTTCAAACATCACTGAAGTGATATTTATTTGACTAAATCATTTTGTTTTTGTATCATACTTATATGATACTTTTGGATAATAACTTAGTTGAACTTGAAACTATAATAACAAAATATAACCAACCCAAATTTAGGGCAAAGCAGCTTTTGAATTGCCTTTATCGTTATAATGGCAAGTTTAATGGAATTCCTAAAAACCTTGTGGAAGAACTTGAAAAAGAACATATTATATTTCCAATTTCAATTCACAAAAAATTTGAAAGTGAAATTGATGGAACAATAAAATATGTGTTAAAACTTACCGATAATAATCTTATTGAATGCGTGCTTATGAAATATAAGTATGGTTTCACTCTTTGCGTTTCAACACAAGTTGGTTGTCGAATGAATTGCAAATTTTGTGCTTCTGGACTTGAAGGTTTAATTCGCAATTTAACTGCAGGTGAAATTCTTTCACAAGTGCTTTGTGTTAATGCCGATTTAGGTGGCGAACTTGGTGATAAACGCAAAATAACAAACATTGTTCTTATGGGCAGTGGTGAACCGCTTGATAACTATCAAAATGTTGTTAAATTTTTAAATTTGGTTGGAAGTAAGGATTGCCTTAACATAAGTGGCAGAAATATTTCACTTTCAACATGCGGATTGGTTCCTAAAATGAAACAACTGCTTAAAGATAATGTTAAAGTAACATTAACACTTTCGTTGCATGCTTGCACCGATGAACAACGCAAACAAATAATGCCAATTGCAAAAGCATATTCAATGCAAGAAACAATTTCTGCGTTTTTGGAATATGTTAATGCAAACAGGCGTGGTGTTGTTGAATATTCACTTATTGAAGGTGTTAACGATAATATAAGTGATATTGCTCATCTTGTTAAATATTTCAAAAATCAACCAGTTCACATAAATGTTATAAGGTTAAACAGGGTGGAAGAAAGGGGCTTAAATGGCACATCGAATAATAAAGCCCATGCGTTTTGCAAAGCGTTAACCGATGCTGGATTATCGGCTTCACTTCGCCGAATTCTTGGAAGTGACATTGAAGGTGCTTG
>JAZUCT010000055.1:0-3158 GCA_045639255.1 Clostridia bacterium | reverse complement strand
CCATTGTGAATGTGTTGTTAACAATTCGAGCAAGTGCTAACAAGAATGCAAGCACACTTAAAATAATTGTAACTGTGTTAAGAAGTTTTATGCCTTCACGGTAACTGCTTGTTTTAAGTGGTTTTTCAACACAATTATCACGAGAAAGATATTTTGAAGGAACTGTGTCGCGATTCAAAACATAGTTTTGCCATTGATAGCGAATTGAATATGGTGCATTTTTCATTTTTTTGTTGAATTCCACCAAATTCTCTTCTTTTATGTATGTGTTACCTACAAGATAGTTATTAATTCCATCAATTGCTTTTGAAGCTTTAACTTCATAAGAACTGCTGGTTTTGAAATGAACCAAAATTAGCAAAAGCACAAATAAGCCTAACACTATGTATGTTAAATAATCAAGTGTTAAAAAGCCTGCCAATGTTTCAGTAAAAAATTTTACTATTGCATCAAAAACAACGCTCATACAAAATACCTCTTTTATATTTTTCTTATGATTAGTATACCACAACTAAAACATAATTACTAACAAATTAAAATACTTTTTTAAGAATTAAATTCTTATTCAAACACTATATTTCAATTAATTTTTCAAGGAAAAACGAATAAATAATTGGTTTAACATTATCAGTTTCAAGTGAATATTTTGCACTTTTTACATATAATTCAAGTTGTGTTTTATACATTTCTTTAAGTTTGGTTTCATTTGCATGCGTTGTTTTATAGTCAATAACATAAACATTTTTTTCATTAACTATTATTAAATCAATTATGCCTTGAACCAAAATTTCATCTTGAATGTTTGAATCTGCAACAAGATTGCAATGTTTTTCAAGCATAATGAATGGTTGTTCACAAATTATTTTGCTTTCACTTGTTAATAATGTTTTTAAGGTTTGAACACATTTATAAATTTTATTAATATCAATGCATTGAACTTCTTCACTTGTTAAAATATTTTTAACTTGAAGTTCATTAATTAATTGTTGAATTTCTTCTTTATTTGAAATGTTAAAATTAATATGCTGCATAACTGTATGATATGCTGTGCCAATTTTATCGGCTGTTAATGAAAAAGAATGTTCTTCGCCTGTTAATTTTTTTGGTGTGAAATTATAACTTACTTGAATATCTGTTAATTCGTTTAATTGTGAAACTGAATTTTTTACTGGCAAGTTGCTGCTTTGACTAAAAGGATATTCATAATTAAAAATCTGATTAATTATGTTAACATCTTTTTGTTCCAAAACTTCTTCTTTAAAAGGAATTTCATTTTTATTAATAATATCGTTATTCAAGTTAAGGATTTCTGGTTCAATAAGATTTAATTCAATATTTCCATTAAGTTCAACAAATTTTTGCTGTTTTAATGTTTCAGTTGTAAAATTTAAACTGGATAATATAAGTTGCATATATGTTTTGTTTTGTTTTATATCAAGGTCGCATTTAATTGGTTGAATTTTATCAATATCAACTTCACCAACAATTATTAAATTATTTTTTGCCCTTGTTAGTGCAACATATAAAAGACGAATATATTCTTCAAACTCTTCTTGACCGTTGGCAAATTTAATTATTTGCTGAATTATGTTTGAACTTTTTTGGCGTTGTTCAATTTCAAATGAAGCACAACTGATGCCAATATCTTTGTTAAAACTTATAAATTTTGTGTTCATTTGTTTTGTTAAATCTTTGCCACAGTTTGTTAAAATAACAACAGGATATTCAAGACCTTTTGAAGAATGAATTGAATCCAGTTTTACACTGTTTTCACCATTATCAATGCTAAGTTCTTTTTCGTTTTTTGAAAAGTTTAAACTTAAATTTTGTAAAAATTCATTTATGCTTTTGTTCATTGTTTTGGTTGAATTAATAAAAAGTTTAACATTTTCAATTTTTTCTTTGCTGTTGTTTTGGCAAGAAAGTGTGGTTATATAGTTTGATTTTTCAATTATTTCATTTATTAATTCAAACAACGAATAATAACCACTTTTTATTTTAAGCATTTCAATTTCGTTAAAAAACTGATTAATTTTTATTCCCAATTCGTTATTGTTTTCTGTAAATTTTAATAAAGCCTGATAAAAATATTTTTCATAAGGATATGTTTCCCTAACTAACGCCAATTCATTAAGTGAAAAATTAAATAAGTTATGCATGGTTGAAACAAGGCATACATCATTGTTATAATTCACAATTGTTTCAAGCGCATCTGTTAAAATTTTAACTTCATAATGTTCATATATATTATCTGTATATGAACACTTAATTGGAATATCGTAACCATTTAAAATGGTTGCAAGTTTTTGCAAGTAACCCTTTTTGGTTCTGCTTAACACACAAATATCACTATAATTAATTGTTTTTGTTTGCTTTTGGTTGTTTACAAAAACTTCGTATTCTTTTCCAACAAAACTTGCAATTTGCATTGCAATTATTTTTGCTTCTTGCAAAATGGAATCGTTTTCGCTTTCAATAGATAACTTATCATTTTTAACAGAATATATTTGATTGTTAAAATTTATGCATTCTTTTTTTTCTTTTTCTGGTTTTGAAATTGCAAATATTTGAACGCTTGGTTGATTTTTAACAGCTTTAATTTCAATTTCTGTTTCAAGCATTGAATCAGTTAAATAATTAATTTTTCCAACATTTTTTGTTATGCATTTTGAACAAATTTGATTTGTGAAATCAAGAATATGTTTATTACTTCTGTAATTCTTATTAAGATCAATTTTTTGATTAAATCCGCTTTTTTTATAGTTATTATATTTATTTGTGAAAATTGATGGATCGCATAACCTGAAACCATATATGCTTTGTTTTGCATCGCCCACCATAAACATGTTATCTTGCTTTGCAACTGATGTAAGAATAAGTTCTTGAATTTCATTTGTATCTTGATATTCATCAACAAAAATATAATCATACGATTGTTGTAGGTCGCTTACAATTTGTTTGTTTTGCAAAAGTTTAATTGTTAATTTTTCAATATCTTCCAAATCAAGATAAGCATTTTTTTGTTTTAATTTATAAAATTGATTATTAAATTTTTCGGTTACTTCAATAAGTTTTTTTGTTAACCAACTTGAACTTTTAATGTTTGAAATTAACTTTTGTTCACTATCCAGTTCACCAAATATTTTTTTTATTTTATC
>JAZUCT010000054.1:0-13388 GCA_045639255.1 Clostridia bacterium | reverse complement strand
ACAAACGCTTTTATTCCACGCATATAAGTTTCATAAATTTTATCGTAGTAATATTTATCAACTACATGTGCGATTTCAACATTATTAAAAACGGCATATTGTTGTTCTTTATTAACATATAATGTGGATTTTGCAACAATTTTATTATTTGCATCACGCATAACAAGATTTTGAACATTTGGGTCAGTTATTGATTTTTCCATAATTCCAGCACCAACACCTTTTATATGTGCACAGCAATTGCAAAGTTTGCCTAAAATAAAATTTATTGGCGAACTTTTATCAAGCCATTCGTATGTGAAATTTTGATTTGCAATTTTCACCAGTGCATTCATTGTGCTTTTATGCAAATTATCACATTTTTTAATGTTATCATCAAGTTTATTAAGTGAGTTCTGTTCTTTAAGTGGAACTGAAAGAATGTTTTTAACATTGTTTTGTTTGCGTTTATTTTCAATTTTTATTGCCAAATCAATTATTTCTTTATCAAAAAAATATTCAGTAACAGCATCCACAATATGTTCATAGCCCTTATATTTTTGAATATCCACTTGCGATTTAAAATATTTTATGAAATGTTGCATTGTTGGTGCAAGTTGCCTTTGCGAACCTTTATTTGATGTGTTCGATTTTTGAATTTCATAGAAATTATTATAACATCTGCTTAAAAAATTTGAGTTAGCAAATGTATATTCTATCATTTGGTCAAAATTTTTATTGTTAAGCAAAAAATTTGTGAATTCTGGTTTAAAACCATGCAATTCCATGTTTTTTGCAAAATAATCCAACTCGTTTGCATACAAAATTCCACCAATGCGAATTCTAAAAAATTCGCAAACTTTTTGTGCATAATCAATAGTTTTAATAATTTTATTTCCATTTTGAGAAATGGTTGTTACTGTTATTGGCTTGTTTAAACCACCAAGATTATAGAAAAACTTTATAAGTCTGTAAGTTGAAAAATTGGGGTGTAAGTTAAAATATCTTTCCAATTTATCGTAGTAAAAAAAATTAAGATCAGCAATAATTTCAGCAAACCTATTTTCATCAAACATATGATATAGTTCGCAAAAAAATTCTTGCCTTGAATAACTGTTTGTTTTTAAATTATTCATAACATTTTTGTTATCATAAAATTTTATGTATGCAGGAATAAGATCATGAATTCCATTTAAGCAAATATCATTTTTGTTAAGTTGTTCGGCATCTAAGATTATGAAATCATCTTCTTTTCGTAAATATTTAAACGGATAGAAATTGCCTTTTGATTGTGTTAAATTTGTATCTTTATGAAACCTTATTCTTTTTAAGTTTTCGCATGAATAAATTGCATCGCTTTGAATTGATTTAACTGTTAATGGAAGATTTAATTCCAATATTTTTCTGTTAAACCAAAAAGCACCTTTTCCAATTGTATGAACATCTTTCCAAAACTCTGTTGCATTGGTTTTAAGAAGTTCAATATCTGCTTCGCTAACCTTTGTTAGAACACCGTTTATTTTAAGCATTTTTTCACCTTCTATTTAATTATAAATAGAGATGTGTAAATTGTCAATATTCAATTTTTTTAAATAAGCATTAAAATTATTTGATTAAGAACAAAAAAACCTTTTTGAGTTGCTTTAACTTTGTTGTTTTTTATTTCAATGAAATTATTTTTTTTAAGAAGTTTAAGTTCAGATTGTTTATGTTTAACAATGCTTAGCGTAATGCCTTTTGAAGTTCTTAAACCAAGCATTATTTTTTCTTCACGAATTTGTTCAGTGGTTAATGTTTCGGTTTGAACAGTGTTTTTGTTGTTTATATATTCAACAAGATTATTTGTGTTAGAAAAACGAACATTATTTATCTTTGAGTGTGCTGAAACACCAAATCCAATATAATCTGCATTTTGCCAATAACCAACATTATGTTTGCATTGCTTGTTATGTTTTGAAAAATTTGCAACTTCATAGCGTTCAAAACCATTCTTTTTTAAATAGTTAGAACAACTTTTAAAAATTTTAACAACATCATCTTCGGCTGGCAATAACTTAGAATTAGATTGAACTTTTTTAAATAGTGGTGTGTTTTCTTCCAAAATAAGCGTGTATAAACTTACATGCTGAATACCTAAGTTAACAAGTTTTTTAAGTGTTGAAATTGCATTTTGTTTTGTTTGGTTTGGTAGCCCAAGCATAACATCTGCATTAATATTTTTAAAGCCAACTTGTTGTGCAATTTTTATTGCATTAATGGCTTGAAGTGAATTATGAACTCTGCCAATTGATTCAAGCAGATTATTGTTAAGCGATTGCACACCAAAACTTATTCTGTTTATTCCACAATTTTTGTAAGTTAACAATTTTTCTTTGGTTGTGCTGTCTGGGTTGCATTCAATGGTTATTTCACAATTTTTTGTTAGGCTGAAATTTTGTTTAATTGTTAACAAAAGTTGTTCAATAAAATTTGCTTTAACAATGCTTGGTGTTCCGCCACCAATAAAGATTGTGTTAACAAGTTTGTTTGAAAAATTTTTGCTTTGATTTTTTATTTCATTGAATAACGAAAAAAAATATCTTTCAACATTCTGTTCACAAGCAAAAGAAGTGAAATTGCAATAATCGCACTTCTTTTTGCAAAATGGAATATGAACATAGATTGAAAGATATTTCATTAATTATCGATTTTAAGAATTGATAAGAATGCTTCGCTTGGAAGTTCAACACTTCCAATTCTTCTCATTTTCTTTTTTCCTTCTTTTTGTTTTTCAAGCAATTTGCGTTTTCTGGTTATATCGCCACCATAACATTTTGCAAGCACATCTTTTCGGTATGCTTTAACTGTTTCACGAGCAATTACCTTACTGCCAATGCTTGCTTGAATTGGAATTTCAAACATTTGCCTTGGAATAACTTCTTTAAGTTTTTCAGCAATTGCTCTGCCACGCTCGTAGGCTTTATCTCGGTGAACAATAAGTGAAAGAGCATCGCAAATTTCACCGTTTAAAAGCATATCCATTTTAACTAACTCGCTTTCTTTATAGCACTTAAACTCATAATCCATGCTGGCATATCCACGACTGCGTGATTTAAGGCTGTCAAAAAAATCATAGATAACTTCACAAAGTGGAATTTCATAGGTTAAGCATACCCTTGTTTTATCTAGGTATTGCATATCTTTAAAATCGCCACGCTTGTTTTGTGCAAGGTCCATAAGCGAGCCCACATATTCAGGTGGAGTGAATATGTGCATTAAAACAATTGGCTCTTCCATATATTCAATTTCTGTTGGTTTTGGAAGATTTGCAGGATTTGAAACTTCAAGCACCTGCCCATTTTGATGGTGCACTTTAAAAATAACACCCGGTGCTGTTGTGATTATATCAAGGTTAAATTCACGCTCCAACCTTTCTTGAATAATTTCCATATGAAGCAAACCCAAGAAACCACACCTAAAACCAAAGCCAAGTGCTTGGCTGGTTTCTGGTTCAAATTCAAGGCTGGCATCGTTAAGTTTAAGTTTTTCAAGTGCTTCTTTTAAATCGTTATACCTATCGCCATCTATTGGATAAATTCCGCAAAAAACAACTGGTTTAACTTGTTTATAGCCTTCAAGCGGTTTTTCACATTTAATTTGTGCATTTGTTATTGTGTCGCCCACCTTTATATCTGCAACATTTTTAACACTTGCACATATATAACCAACATCGCCCGCAAGCAAATTTTCGGTTGCAACATTTTTGGGTGTGAAAACACCAACTTCTGTAACATCATAAATTTTGCCTGTTTGCATCATTAAAATTTTATCGCCTGAACTTACTTTTCCGTCCACAATTCTAACAAGGCTTACTGCACCTTTAAAATTATCATAATAACAATCGAAAATTAGTGCTTTAAGTGGTGCATTTTCGTTGCCTATTGGTGCTGGAAAGTTATCCACAATTGCATCAAGAACATCTGTTATGTTTGTTCCATTCTTTGCTGAAACACATGGACTTTCACTTGCTGGCAAACCAATTATTTCTTCAATTTCGTTTTTGGCTTTTTCAATGTCGGCACTTGGTAAATCTATTTTGTTAATAACTGGCAATATTTCAAGATTATTATCCAATGCCAAATAACAATTTGCAAGCGTTTGTGCTTCAACCCCTTGTGTTGCATCAACAATTAAAATTGCGCCTTCGCATGCGGCAAGACTGCGTGAAACTTCATAAGTGAAATCCACATGCCCTGGTGTGTCGATTAAATTTAAAGTGTAAGTTTTGCCATTTCTTTCATATACCATTCGGGTGGGTGTTAATTTAATGGTTATTCCCCTTTCCCTTTCAATATCCATGCTGTCAAGCACTTGTTCAGATAAATCACGCTTTTGCATGGTTCCTGTTACTTCAATAAGCCTATCTGCAAGTGTTGATTTTCCGTGATCGATATGTGCAACAATGCAAAAATTTCGTATTAAATCCTGTCTGTTAGTCATAAAATCTCCGTTAATTCAGCATAATTATACTTAAAAATAAGGTTTTAAGCAAGATTTTTTTGCTTTTGTTGTGAATTATTTAATTTTACTAGATTTATTCTTAATTTTTTGTTAATATATTAGTAACAAAGGATAAATTATGGAAAATATTTTTGAAAGTTGGCTTGTAAGTAACCCTATTGCACACAGGGGTTTGTTTGATAATGTTGATGTTCCAGAAAATTCTGTTTCTGCTTTTAAAAAAGCAATTGAAGATGGATATTCTGTTGAACTTGATTTAAGAATGTTAAGTGATGGAACAATTATTGTTTTTCACGATGAAAAGTTAGGAAGAATGACTGGCGCTGATGGTTACACTGATAACTGCACATACCCACAAATTGAACATTTAAAACTTCTTAATTCACAAGAAAAAATTCCTACATTTGAAGAAGTTTTAAAACTTTTTAATGGGCAAGTTCCTTTGCTTATTGAAATTAAAAACGATGGCAAAATTGGTGCTTTTGAAAAGAAAGTTTATGAAATGCTTAAAAATTATAACGGCGAATATGCTGTTCAAAGTTTTAATCCATTCACAATTGAATGGTTTAAAAACAATGCACCAGAAGTTACAAGAGGGCTTTTAAGCGGTTATTTTAAAAATTCAAATTTGGGATTTTGGGCAAAATATAAACTTAAAAGATTGGCACTTGCACCACTTTGCGAACCACAATTTATTAATTATGATATTAATTGTTTGCCAAACAGGTTTGTTAACAGAAAAGGTATTAAAGAACTTCCTTTGCTTGCTTACACCATTAAAAGTGAACAAGACTATTTAAAGGCGCTTAAATATTGCGATAATGTTATTTTTGATGGCTTTGTGCCAACAATATAATAAAATAAAAAACAGGCAGTGCCTGTTTTTTTATATTTCACCAATTAAGCCATCGTTAAGTAAGCCAAGAATTTTTACTGAATAGAACTTGTTAGGTTCAATTTTTTGTGTTTTTGGAACATACACTTTTAAATAGTTTTGTGTTCTGCCAATATAGAAATTTTCAGTTTCTTCTTCCAACAAAAATTCAAGGGTTAAGTTAACTTGTTTGTTTAAATAACTTGTGTTAAATTGCTTGTTTAATTGTTCAAGTTGTTGGTGGCGTTTTAAGGTTACTGTGCCATTAAGCATGTTATATTTTTTGCTGGCAACAGTGCCATCTCGCTTTGAATATGTGAATATGTGCATATTGTAAAAATTTGCTTGTTTGCAAGTTTCAACTGTTTCACAAAACAATTCTTCTGTTTCAGTAGGAAATCCAACAATAACATCGGTTGTTATGCAAGCGTTTGGAAAATATGAACGGATAAGTTTAACTTTTTCAAGATATGTTTCTTTTGTGTATTTTCTGTTCATATCTTTAAGCACTTGATTGCTTCCACTTTGCATTGAAAGATGAAAATGTGGTGCAAAGTTACCCGCCACCTTTAATGCATTTAAAAATTCTTTTGTTATAACATTAACTTCCAAACTGCCAAATCTGAACCGTGATGGAACATCTTTAAGTGCAAGCACAAGTTTATCTAGCGCAAGTTCGCCATTAATTTTATAATCACTTACATTAATGCCCACAATAACAATTTCTTTTGCGGTTTTTGATAGGTTTTTTGCTTCTGCAACAATGCTTGTTAGTTCACGCGACCTGCTTCTGCCCCTAACATATGGAATAAGGCAATAGGAACAAAAATTATTGCAACCATCTTGCACTTTTATGTGTGCCCTTGTGTGTGCTGGCATTGGGTTTGAAAAGTTTTCGTAAGTGGTTTCAATATCGGTTTTAAAACAACCACTTTTGTTTAACAGTTCAACAATTTTAGATTTATTTTGTGTGCCAATAACAACTGTGTTTTCACCAAAAAATTCTTCGCTTTTGTTTTGGCTGGCACAACCGCAAATTAAAAATTTTGCATTTGGGTTTTTCTTTCTTGCCTTAGAAACCATTTGGCGTGATTTTTTTTGTGCTTCATTGGTTACAGCGCAAGTGTTAATAACATAAATATCGGCAAAATCAAAATTAAATGTTATTTCATAGCCTAAATCTTTAAATTGTTTTGCAATGCTTTCAGTTTCATATTGACTTACTTTGCAACCAAGAGTTAATAAACAAACTTTCATTGCATTTCCCCCAATTGTTGCATTGTTAGTGCAAGTGTTACAATGCTTGCAGTTTCGGCTTTTAAAATGCGTTTGCCAAGTGTTAGCGAAATAACATTTTTTAGTGAAAGCAATTGTTGTTTTTCTTGTTCACTGAAACCGCCTTCGCAACCAATAACAACTGCAACATTTTTTGCAGTTTGTAAAAGTGAAGAAATATCTTTTTTGCCAGTTCGTTCATTAGCAAAAACAACTGCATCGAATTTTGAAAGTTCAATAATTAATTGATTAAAATTAATTGGTGAACAAATATTTGGAACAACTGCCCTTTCACATTGTTTGCATGCTTCGGTTGCAATTTTTTGAACTCGTGCTAAGTTTAATCTGTTTGGTGCAATTTGTGAAAACTGGCTTGTGAAAGGAACAATTTTTTTAACGCCCAATTCGGTTGATTTTTGAACTGCAAGTTCAAAATTATCCAACTTAATAAGTGCTTGAAAAAGTGTTACATTGCAAGTTGTTTCGTTTTCACTTTTTTTAATTTCTTTAACAATGCAAGTTGTTTGTGATTTTGAAATACTTTCAATTTCGCAAATATATTCCATTCCATCGCCACAGCAAACAACAATTTGTTCGCCCACTTTTGAACGCAACACAAAAGCCAGATGAGAATGTTCTTCACCTGTTAAAAAAATAATGTTGCCTTGTGGTTGTGTTTCAATAAAATATCTTCTCATTTATTTTTGACAAATATAAGAATGCCAATCCCCTTTTTGAGTATGTGTTATGTGTTTTATGTTAAGTTTTTTAAACACATCTATAATTTCATCTTGCCTGCCATCAATAATTCCGCTTATAATAAGTTTTCCGCCTTGTTTTAGTGTGCGATTTATATCGAAAGCATACATTGCTAACAAATCTACTGTTAGGTTTGCCAAAATAACATCAAATTGTTTTGAAACATTTTTAATGTTATCCGCCACCAAAAATTCGCAATTTGAAAGATTGTTTAACTTGCAATTATCTTTGCAAACATTCATTGCCATTGCATCAATTTCAACAAACAAACAATTTTTTGCACCAAGTTTAAGTGCTGTTATGCCCAATATGCCACTGCCACAACCTAAATCCAAAACTTCCATATTTCTTGTTTCAATTTGCTGAATAAGAGTTAAACAATTGCTTGTGCTTTCATGCTGACCTGTGCCAAATGCCATTGATGGATCAATGTTTATAACTATCTTTTTGCCATAATCTGCTTCAATCCATTTTGGGTTAATAACAACATTTTCAAATGTTAGTGGCTTATAAAACTTTTTCCATTCGGTGTTCCAATTTTTATCTTGCACAACTTTTGTGCTTACTTTACACAAACTTTCGGGAAAATATTTAAGGCTTTCTTTAACTTGTTTTTTAAACTGTTTTATGTTTTCTTTTTCTGTTAATTTAAAGCAAGTTTTAATATAAACAAATTCATCGTATTTCTGCGGAAGATTTTCATCAACATAATCCCACACTTCTTTGTTATTTATTAAATCAAAATAATCTTGCTTGTTAATTATTGATGTGCCTTCTGCACCATTTTCCATAAGCAAAAATGAAGCCATTTCTTCAAATGCTTGTGTTGTTTTTAAAGTTACTTGTATGTATTTCATAAAGTTATTATAGCATATAAAATATTTGGTTGCAAATGGTTGTTAAAAAACCAAAAAATATTTTATTTAGTTAATTTTATTTTGAATATTTATGCAAAAAAGCAACTTGGAGAAAAGTTGCTTTTTTTATTAAGAGATATGTTAATTTGAAAACGAAAATTTTGTTTATTTTATGTTCATTTTTTTGTTATATTCTGTTACTTTTGTATAGTCTGCATTTTTAATGCTGTTTGCAAGTGCTTGCAATGCTTGGCGTTCTGTATCGTTTATGTTTTTTGGCATTTCAACTTGAACTGTAACAATTAAATCGCCCCTGCCAATTCGTTTAAGTTTTTGAATTCCTTTATTTTTTAACCTGAACACAGTGCCTGTTTGCGTGCATGCTGGAATGGTTAGTTCATAATTTCCTTCAAGAGTTGGAATTTCAACTTTTCCACCAAGAATGCTTAGTGTGAATGGAATTGGGAGTGTTAGCCTTAAATCAAATTCATCACGCACAAGAAGTTTATGTGGTGAAACTGAAACAACAATTTTTAAATCACCGTTTGGGCCACCCCTTCTTCCTGCCTCGCCTTCTTCACGCATTATTATTGTTTGTTCGTTGTTAATTCCTGCTGGAACATTAACTTTTATTTGTTTTGTTACTTTTGTTGTGCCTTTTCCTGAACAATAAGAACATTTTTCTTTAATTTTCTTACCTGTTCCGTTACAAGTTTTACAAATTCCAACTTGTGTTATTTGACCAAACAAACTGTTTTGTGTGTAACGCACTTGACCTGTGCCTGAACATTCTGGGCAAGTTGAAAATTCTGTTCCATTTTTTGCACCAGTGCCTGAACAGTGTGAACAGTTATCGGTTTTGGTTAGTGTTATTGTTTTTTCAACACCAAATGCGGCTTCTTCAAAGGTTAAATTCATGCGGATAAGCAAATCGTTGCCTTTTTGTGCTGCGGTGTTTTGCCTTTGTGAACCACCACCGAATGAAGAGAAAATATTAAAGATATCTTCAAATCCACCAAACCCGCCACTGAAACCACCGCCAAAACCACCAGCACCACCAAAGCCATTAAATTGCGGGCCATCTGCTGAACCAAACTGATCGTAGTTAGCCCTTTTTGTGCTGTCGGAAAGCACTTCGTAGGCCTCGGCAACTTCTTTAAACTTTGTTGCTGCCTCAGGGTTATCTTTATTAAGATCGGGGTGATATTTTTTTGCAAGTTTGCGGTATGCCGATTTTATTTCATCTTCGCTGGCAGACTTGCTTACACCAAGCACATCATAATAATTTTGTGCCATAATTTCCTCCTGTTTTATTTAAAGCAAATTGCCCCAAAGCCACGGGGCAATTATTTAAATTTTATGAATAAATATTTGTTATTATGAATAATTATTCAATTATAACATCGTCTGGGTTATTTGTGTTGTTTCCGTTATTGTTTGGTTGTTCTGGATTTGGATTGCCAGCATTAGCACCGTTTGGGTTTGCATTTTGATATAGTTTTGTTACAACTGCTTCTGAAGTTTTTGAAAGTTCTTCCATTGCTTTTTTAATAACTTCTGTTTCAGTGCTTTCACATTCTTTTTTGGCTTTTTCAATTGCTTCGGTTAGTTTTGTTTTTTCATCTTCACTGATTTTATCGCCGTTATCACGAAGAAGTTTTTCAAGTTGATAAATTGTGTTATCTGCTGTGTTTTTAGTATCTACATATTCTTTACGCTTTTTATCTTCTTCAGCGTGTTCTTCGGCTTCTTTAACAGCTTTGTTGATTTCTTCTTCACTTAGGTTTGAACTTGCTGTGATTGTGATTTTTTGTTCTTTACCAGTTCCCAAATCTTTTGCAGAAACTGAAACAATACCATTTGCGTCAATATCGAAAGTAACTTCGATTTGTGGAACACCCCTTGGTGCAGGTGGGATATCTACAAGGCTGAATCTGCCAAGTGATTTGTTATATGCAGCCATATCCCTTTCACCTTGAAGAACATGAATATCTACGCCTGGTTGATTATCGCTTGCGGTTGAGAAAATTTGACTTTTTCTGGTTGGAATTGTTGTATTACGGTTAATAAGTTTTGTGCAAACACCGCGCAAAGTTTCAATTCCAAGTGAAAGTGGTGTTACATCAAGAAGAAGAACATCTTTAACATCGCCTGCAAGAACGCCTGCTTGAATTGCTGCACCAATTGCAACACATTCATCTGGGTTAATGCCTTTAAATGGTTCTTTGCCTGTATGGTTTTTAATTGCTTCAACAACTGCTGGAATTCTGGTTGAACCACCAACAAGAATAACTTTATCAATATCGTTATTGCCTAGTTTTGCATCTTGCATTGCTTTTGTTGTGCAAGTAAGTGTTTTTTGAACAAGGTCAGAAGTGATATCATCAAATTTTGCTCTTGTTAAATCCATTTCCAAGTGTTTAGGGCCTGTTGCATCTGCTGTGATAAATGGAAGTGAAATTGTTGTTTTTGGTGTTGCAGAAAGATCGATTTTTGCTTTTTCTGCTGCTTCTTTTAAGCGTTGCATTGCCAAACGATCTGAACTTAAATCAATTCCGTTTAATTTTTTAAATTCTTCAACAAGAAGGTCAATTATTTTTTGATCGAAATCATCGCCACCAAGTTTTGTGTCGCCATTGGTTGAAAGAACTTCAAAAACGCCATCGCCAATTTCAAGAATTGAAACATCGAATGTTCCGCCACCAAGATCGTATACAAGCACTTTTTGGTTTTTATTTTCGCCTTTATCAAGGCCATAAGCAAGTGAAGCGGCTGTTGGTTCGTTAATTATTCTTAGCACTTCAAGGCCTGCAATTTTGCCAGCATCTTTTGTTGCTTGGCGTTGGCTATCGTTAAAGTAAGCAGGAACTGTGATAACTGCTTGACTTACTTTTGTGCCAAGATATGCTTCTGCATCGGCTTTAAGTTTTGAAAGAATCATTGCACTTACTTCTGGTGCTGAATATGCTTTGCCTTGAATGGTAACTTTATAGTCTGTTCCCATGTGCCTTTTAATTGATGCAATTGTGTTTTCATAGTTTGAAACTGCTTGCCTTTTTGCAACTTGACCAACAAGCCTTTCACCATCTTTTGTGAATGCAACAACACTTGGGGTTGTTCTTCCACCTTCTGCGTTTGCAATAACTGTTGGTTTACCACCTTCCATAATTGCAACACAACTGTTTGTTGTTCCTAAATCTATTCCAATAATTTTTGACATAATTTTTATTCTCCTATTTTTTATTTAATTCGTGTTTTAAAGAGATCTGCGACTCTGTTTTTTATTTTTTGTTAACTCGAACTTGGCTGTAACGAATAACTTTGCCTTTGAACATATATCCGGCAGAAAATTCGTCGGTTATAATTTCATCATCGAAATCTGGGTTAGATGCTGTCATAACTGCATTATGAAGATGTGGGTTAAATTTTTCTCCAACAGCATTTATTTTTGTTACGCCCAAATCGTTAATTGATTTTTCAATTTGACCTTTAACCATTTGAATGCCTTGTTTTGATTTTTCATCGGTTACTTGTGTTAATGCAACATCGAAAACATCTATTGCTGGCAAAATTGCTTTAACTCCATCAATAATGCCATCAATTCTGGCATTTTTAACACTTTCTTCTGTGCGTTTGCGATAATTATCGAAGTCGGCTTGAATTTGTTTTGCAAGATTTAAATATTGAAGCGCCAAATTTACATCTTCACAACCGCAATCGCAATGTTCGTGCTCGCAATCGCATTCAGAACCACATTCACAATTTTCGCCACAATCGCAATGGTTATCGCAATTGCATTGTTCAGTGTTACAAGTGCAATTTTCACTGCATTTGTTGTTTTCAGTGCAATTGCAATCTTCACCACAATCGCATTCGTTATTGCAAGAACAATTATCTTCTTTTTCGAATTTAATGATTTTTGCTTGTTCTTTGTTTTTTTGCTTACTCATTTTTATCCCCCTTATATTCAATGTTGTTTATTTCTTTAATTTCATCAATAACATATTTTAATGCTGATGCAATTTTAACATAGTCCATTCGTTCCGGGCCAACAATGCCAATTGATGCAACACTTTCGCCATCAACTTTAAAATCTGCTTTAACAACACTGCATTCTTTTAATGCTTGATTGTTGTTTTCTTTGCCTATTTTAAAGGTAACATCTTGCGTGGTTTCTTCACTTAATAAATCTTGCACCACAGTTTCATCTTCAAACAAATTAATTATTTCTTTTGCCTTTTCAATATTTGCATATTCTGGCATTGAAAGAAGTTTTGTTGTGTTTGAAACATTAACCTTTCGTTCACTTGCAATTTTTGAAAGTGAATTTATAAACACATTAATTAAACTTTTAAACTCGGCAATTTGGCTTAACATTTCACTTTCAAGCGAATTTATGTTTGAAATCATTTCTTCAATGGTTTTGTTGCCAAAAGTTTTTGTTAAAAAGTTTGATGCATCAAGGCAATTTTGTTCAGTTACTGGTTGTTCAGTTTTTATTGTGTTATTAATTATGCCTGCATTTGTTTGCAATAACACCAACAATTCACCAGTCATAAGTGGAAACATTCGAACACTTTGCAGTGTAAGTTTGTTTAACCCGTTAAACATAACCATTGCAGGATAGTTTGTTGCCTCGGCAATTGTTTTTGAAAGTTTTGAAATTATATCGTTCAAACTGGTTGTGCGGGCTTCAAGCATTAATTTAACCTTGTGCAAACTATCAAGTTCAAAACTTACTTCACCCATAAGGTTGTTTACATAAAGCCTGTAAGCCTTACTGGTGGGAACTCTGCCACCCGAAGTGTGAAGTTGTTTTAAATATCCCATGGCTTCAAGCGCATTAAGTTCGTTTCTTAATGTTGCTGGGCTTATGCTGGATATTATGTTTTTATGAACCCCACCACTTGTGATTGGGCTGGCTGATGCAATATATTCTTCAACCGCACCCATAAGGATTTGCATTTTTCGTTCGCTTAACTTTTCATCTTCCACTTATGCACACCCCCTTTAACTATTATTGCCTTAAAATTTTTTATTATTCATTGTTTGCTAGCACTCTTTGATTGAGTTTGCTAGCACTATTATATGCTGAAAAAATTAAAATGTCAACTGTTGTGTGCCATTTTTTTAAAAATTTTTTT
>JAZUCT010000053.1:0-40383 GCA_045639255.1 Clostridia bacterium | reverse complement strand
ATATCTTAAATCATGTGCAGGCCTATCACTTGTGTATTTTATTAAATCATAACTTATATTTTTGTTAACATTTGTTTTAACATATTCAAAAACTTGTTTAACAATTTTATTGTTTGAAATTTCATTGTGCGCACAAATGTTGTAAATTTCGCCAACATTGCCTTTTTCTAAAACAAGTTCAATTGCCTTAACATTATCTTCAACATAAAGCCAATCTCTTAAATTTTCGCCATTTCCATAAATATAAAATTCTTCATTTTTTGAAAGTGTAACAAATGCTTTTGGAATAAGTTTTTCAGGAAACTGATTTTCACCAAAGTTATTTGAACTTCTGGTTATTAACACAGGGAAACCAAAACTTTTAAAATAACTTAATGCAAGTAAATCTGCACTTGCTTTTGAACTGGAATAGGGCGAACTTGGATTTAATTTTGAACTTTCAGTGCATTCTGTGTTTGAACTGCCATAAACTTCATCGGTTGAAATTTGAATAAATCTGTGTTTTGAAAAATCTTTCCAATATTGCATGCAAACATTAATTAAGTTAACCATGCCCAAAATGTTTGTTTTTGCAAAAAGTTCACCGTTTTCATAACTTCTGTCAACATGGCTTTCTGCTGCAAAATTAATAACATAATCAATGCAGTGTTTTTTAAAAATTTTATTCGCAATTTTTTTATCGCAAATATCACCTTTATAAAAAACATAGTTTTTGTTATTTTCAACATCTTTTAAATATTCTTTATTGGAAGCATATGTTAACAAATCTAAGTTAACCACAAAATATTTATTTTCTCTTAAAATATACTTAATAAAGTTGCTTGCAATAAATCCGCAACCACCAGTAACCAAAATTGTTTTCATAATTTAATTATAAATCATAAATAATAATTTTCAAAATAAAAGTAAAAAAGAAATGTAAAAATTTAAATTTTATTTAAGTAGCAAATTTAAACTTATTTTCATATATTCTTAATAGATTATTTTAAGGAGATGAACATGAACCCATTTAAAGAAAAACCTATAAATTTAGTAAGCAGTTTTCGTAATTGGAAACAACTTTTCCCAAAGCCATATAATAAGTTTGAAATAGACCCTTACACAAAGGCAAGAATTATTTTAATGAATGGCACAGAGTTTGAAGCAAATTGGTTTTCGCATAATTTTGCAAGGCACACAACAAACAATGAACTTCGCAGAGAACTTTCCTTAACTCGTTCAATTGAAAAACAGCAACAAATAAGATTATCTTTGCTAAAACCTGCAAATGAAAGCATTTTAGAGCATACAATCAGTTACGAGCAACTTGCCGTTGATTTAACTGCTGAACTTGCTAAAAGAGAAACCGATTGCTATGTTAAAAAAGCACTTGATTTTGCTTTGCTTGAAGATTTCGATCACTTATATCGTTTTTCAAATTTATTGGAAATGGAGCAAGGCATAAAAGCAGAAAAGTTGGTGGGAAGATATACTGAAATTATGCCAGGCCGACCAACTATTGCTCATCATAGGCTAAACATCGATAATGTTAAAAAAGCAATGAACTCAAAAAAAGCAGATAAACAATCAGTTTTGAACACAATGATAATAACTGCCGCAGAACAACAAACCATGAATTATTATATGAATGTTACAAATCTGGTTAAAAGTGATCTTGCAAGAAAATTATATATGGAAATTGCACAAGTTGAAGAAGAACATGTAACTCAATATGAATCTCTTATGGATTCAGGTGCAACTTGGCTTGAAATGTTGTTATGGCACGAATATACTGAATGTTATTTATATTGGTCTTGTTATTTAACTGAAACCGACGCATATGTAAAAAATATTTGGCACGAACATTTGCAAATGGAAATTGCTCACCTTCATAAAGCAAGTGAGTTGTTGGAAAAATATGAAAATAAAAGTTGGCAAGATGTTATTCCAGATGGAGAATTTCCTGAACCAATATCTTTGCACGAGAACATTGAATATGTAAGAAATATTTTAAATAATACTGTTCAATATACTGGAAATTATGAAGATTATAT
The DNA here is from genome assembly GCA_045639255.1 of Clostridia bacterium. Lineage (GTDB taxonomy): Bacteria > Bacillota > Clostridia > Christensenellales > UBA1242 > JAZUCT01. The sequence goes on along the minus strand of JAZUCT010000053.1, from coordinate 38,350 downwards.
AAATGTTAATCAACTTCCAACAGATGCAAATTTCTTTCAATATCAAAAAATAATTAATCCTAGCACTGAAATTGTTCCATCGCATAATGTAATTGATACGCATATAAGATATTATGGCAAAGATTATCGCTATGAAGTTGCGCCAAACCCAATTGAACAATTACGGAACAGGCGTTATGATAACACAAGTGTTGGCAGAGTTCCTAACGAAGCAAAAAGTTCAAATTTCTTTTGTAATTCACCAGATTTAAACTTTAAAAATCCGCCAAATGATTGCTAGTTTAACTTGTATATAACAATTCATTTTGTTAAAAAACTTCGTTTCAATGCGGAGTTTTTTTTAATTCAAAAATGTAATGCAAATTATTATATTTATGATATAATATGAATGTAGAGGTGCTGTTATGAAACAAATTGAAGTTGTTGCTGGAATAATTGAACACAAAGGCAAATATCTTTGCATGCAACGAGATGTAGGTAAGTATGAATATGTTTCGTTGAAGTGGGAATTCCCGGGCGGAAAAATTGAAGCGGGCGAAACAAATGAAGAAGCTTTAAAAAGAGAACTTCAAGAAGAAATGGAATTGAAAGTTGATTTTATTTCACATTTTGATGATGTTGTGTTTGAATATCCTGATTTTATTTTAAAAATGTATTGCTATAAATGCAAAACAAACAATTTAAATTTTAAATTGAATGTTCACAAAGATTTTAAATGGCTAAGAAAAGAAGAACTTGCATCTATCGACTGGGCACCAGCAGATTGGATAATAGTGGAAAAATTATTAATGGAAACAAACAAAAAAACACTTGCATCTTAACAAGTGTTTTTTAATTTCTTTCTGCTTCTTCACATTTTAAACTATAAAAATCTTTTGTTATTAAAATTTTAATAAAGAAAGGGGTATTGACTCATATTTTAATGCATGTTATATTAATAATGGAGTTATAAAATGAAAATAATAAAAGCCTATAAAAATTATTTAAACTTACAGAAAAAATTCAAACTTTATGAAGATTCTTATTTGACAAATGGCATTAAATTAAAGTTTCTAACAAACAAAGTTAATTCTGCTAAAAACAAACTAGAAAAATTAATTGGCGATAAATGCAATGATAATGAACTGGCATTAATTCTTTCAAAAGAACTTAACACTCTTGACGAGCAAAAAGTAAAAGATTTTATTGATTTTTATTTATCTAGTATAGATTATGATAGACATTATATATATTGTTTTGGCTTTTTTGATGAAGAAAATTTCAATGATGATTTAGAAGCACTTTATAATTTAAAGAAAAGCTGTAAAAAAAGCGAAAATTTAATGTTTTATAAACAAATAATGAAAAAAGCTCACTCAAATGATCCCATATACTATAATGAAGAAACTTTTTTTGGCTTGATGCATGATGCATTTAATGTAGAATGGCAGACTTATAATGGTTATAAAAAACAGTTTGAAAAGTTATCTTATCTTGAAATTTTTTATAATGCATTAAACAAAGAAAATAAGCAAATTTTTAATAATTATGTTCAAGATATTAGCAAAGAATATTCTAAATTCATTTTTTTATTTTTAATAACAAAAAATAATGGTGCAAAATATAATTTAAATGATTGTAATGTGCAGTTAACTTTATATGAAAGATTGTTGTTATTTTATAACATTAAAAATTATAATAATGGTTCTGAAATAAAAGATTCAAACGATTTTATAACAAAACTTAAATTTAATAAAGATTTTCTATTTGGCAAATTTAATTATAATGAAGAATATAATGTCGATATAATTTGTGAATTATTGTTTGGTTTAAGGTTAAGAGAATTAAATGAATGTTATCAGAACGGCATAACAGTTCCTAGATTAGACATGTCAAAAAATTTATTAAAAGATTTACAAAATATCGATGCTATTAAAGATGTAATAACATATTGGCGATTAAATAAATCTTTTAACATACTTAAAAATTTGAAAAACAGTAACGAAGAACTTGAATTAAACAATTAAAAAAGATGCAATGGCATCTTTTTTTTTATAAAGTTTCTATGTAACCCAATAAAATTTTGATACCAAATTTGACACCACTTTTGATACCAAAATTTTTCTAAAAAATGAATTTTAAGGCATTTTCAGTATAATTCAATATTTTCTTTTCTAAAAACAAAAAAAGTGCTGAACCCCTTTATTTATAAGGGAAACAAGCACTTTAATTTTGGCGGAGAGTTAGGGATTCGAACCCCAGATACCTCTCAGTATAACGGTTTTCAAGACCGCCGCTTTCGACCGCTCAGCCAACTCTCCACACATATTAAATTAGTGCAAAATTTGATTTTGCATGGCTATTATAATATACAAAAACAAAAAAATCAAGCATTTTGCAAAAATAATTTAATTAAGTTAAAAATTTTTTTATAAATTAAATATTGATACAAACATTTTAGTGTGCTATAATTAAATCAACATGAAAAACATAGAAATTTTAGCACCAGCAGGCAATTTAAATGCATTAAAAGTTGCAATAAACAGTGGTGCAAATGCAGTATATATTGGCGCAAGCAAATTTAATGCAAGGGCAGGCGCAACCAATTTCAGCATTGAAGAATTAAAAATGGGTGTTGAATATGCCCATATTTTTGGTGCAAAAGTTTATTTAACCGTTAACACAATAATAAAAAATGAAGAATTTTCAGAAGTTATTGAATTAATTGACCAATGCGTTCAAATTGGAATTGATGCATTTATTGTTCAAGATATGGGGCTTGCAAATTGTTTATTAAATAAATATGAAAACATTGAACTTCATGCAAGCACACAAATGGCGGTGCATAATTTATATGGTGCAAAAATTCTTGAAAAGCTGGGATTTAAACGGGTTGTGTTAAGTCGCGAATGCAGTTTGCAAGATATTATTGAAATACAAAACAACACAAATCTTGAAATTGAATATTTTGTTCATGGTGCACTTTGCGTTTCATTTTCTGGCAATTGCTATTTAAGCAGTTTGTGTTCAGGTTGCAGTGGAAACAGGGGTAAGTGCAAGCAATATTGCAGATTGCCATACACTGCATTTAAAAACAATGAAGAACTTAAAACAGGATATCTATTATCTCCAAGTGACCAATGTTTAATTGAAAGGGTTAACGAGTTATATAAAGCAGGTGTTAATTCATTTAAAATTGAAGGAAGATTAAAGAAAGAAAGTTATATTGCAAGTGCAGTAAATGCATATAAAAATGCAATTAATGGTGCGTTAAATCCAAAAGATAAACAAACAATGCAACAAATATTCAGTCGAGGCGAATTTAACACAGGTAAGTATGTTGATTTGCAAAATCATAACATAATAAATTATAAAATCAACAATCACAGCGGAATAACAATTGGCAAGGTTGAAAGCGTTAAAAAATTTAAAGATATTTTTAAAATAGGCATAATATGCAACCACAATTTAACAAAAGGTGATGCGCTTAAATTTTTTGAAAACGAAAACGAAATTTGCAGTTTAGGTGTTGGAAATGTTGAACAACAAGGCAACATTCAATATGTTTTTTCAAAAAACAAACCCAAATTAAATTCAGTTGTTAATTTAATTGTTAACAAAGAATTAGAAGATTCAGTTTTGCCAAAACAGTTAAAGTTGCCAGTTGAAATGCTTTTTGTTGGTTATTCTGGCACAAATGCAGTGCTAACAATAAAAACTGGCGAACACAAAGTAACAGTTAAATCAAACTTTATTCTTGAAGGTGCAAAAAATATTGCTGTAACAGAACAAGAATTAAAAAATAATTTATCTAAACTGAATGAAACATATTTTGAATTAACAAAATTTAACGCAAAAATAGATGATGTTTTTATTGCAAAATCTCAGTTAAACGAACTAAGAAGATTGGCTGTTCAACAATTAACGAAACAAATTATTGAAAGCAAAAAGCCAAAAGTAAGTAAAAAACAAAATTCAAATCAAAAAATTTTCGAACTTACAAAAACTCAAAATTATGTTGTTGTTGAAAATATTAACCAAATTGTTTCATCTAACAATGTTTTTATTTATTCACCAACAAAATATTGCAGTGAAAACATTAAGATGGCGGTTGATAAAGCAAAGGCTGAAAATGTAAGGCTATATCTTGATTTGCCAAATCTTGCAAGATTTAACGATGTTAAATTAATTGATGAAATTTTAAATAATTTCACAAATAACGATTTTGGCATAATTGCAAACAACTTATACGCATTTAATTATTCAAACAAGTTTGAAATTGTTGCGGGCTTAGGTTTAAACATAATTAACGATCACGCAAAAAATTTTTATATGCAACTTGGTGCAACCGATTGTTTTTATTCAATTGAAGCAAACATTAAAGATATTTCAAAAAATGCAGTTGTGTATACATATGGTCAGCCAGTTGTTATGACGCTAACACATTGCCCAATAAAAATGTTATTTAAAAACAATTGTGCAAATTGTAAGTATTGTGATAATATTAAATATAAAGGTGAGAACAATAAAACATATTATCTTCGCCGAAAGAGAATAAAAAGTTGTTATTTTGAACTTGTTGCCGGCGATTGTGTTAAAATTGAACAACACAATTTTAGAACAATATGCGATAACAGAACAAAATTAATAACTGGTTATTCAACAGGAATGATAAACAAAAATATATAACAAAAGAGAATTTTTATGGAACTAGCAATTAAAATTTTAAATATTTTAGGAACAATTTTGGGTGTTTTGGTTGCCTATAAAGCAATAATAGGCATTGTTGGATTTTTTAAAGTTAAAAAATATCCAACTGCAAAAGAACATCACAAATATGCAATCTTAATTCCTGCAAGGAATGAAGAAAAGGTTATAAAAAACTTACTTGAAAGCATTGCACAACAAGATTATCCGCAAGATAAACTTTCAATTTTTGTTATTGCCGATAATTGCACCGATCAAACTGCCGAAGTTGCCGAACAATTTGCACTTGAAAATAACATAGAAAACATAAAAGTTGTAAGGCACAACAACCCAGATGAACGCACAAAAGGTTATGCGTTGCGTTATTTTTTCAACGAGTTAAAAAAGGCAGAAGGCATAAATGCTTACGAAGGCTATTTTGTTTTTGATGCCGACAATGTTCTTATGGAAGATTTTATTTCAAAAATGAACGATGCGTTCGACACCGGAGAAAAAATTGTTGTTTCTTTCAGAAATTCAAAGAATATGAACCGAAACTGGATTTCTTTTTCAACATCTTTGCATTGGCTAAGAACTTGTGTAACTGAAAGCAGGGGCTCAACAATTTGCAAGTTGCCTTGCAGGGTTCAAGGAACAGGCTTTTTGTTTGCAAGTGAAGTTTTAAAAGATGGTTGGACATACACATCGCTAACAGAAGATAGGGCATTTTGCACCGATGCTGTTGTTAATGGCTATAAAATTGTTTACACCGAAGATGCTGTTTTCCTTGATGAACAGCCATATAAACTTAAAGTTGCTTTCAGGCAAAGAATAAGGTGGTCGAAAGGTCACTTGCAATCATTTGGTGAAAACTGCCCAAAACTTCTTAAAAACATGTTTAAAGGTAAATCAATTTTTTCAAGTTATAACATGTTTTGGATCAATTTCCCATTCACGGTTTTTGAAACCATTCGAAAATTAATTGTGTTCATTTTGCAAATAATAATTGCCGTTCTTGCAGGCAATATTTATGGCACTCTTTATGGCATAATAATTGGCTTGTTAGTTGGTTTTGGCACTTCTTGGCTAAGTTCAATGGCACTTGGTGTTTATGTGTTGTTTATGTATCGCAAAAAAATTGGAAAACTTCCATTCTTTAAAACAATTTTCCATATAATTATGTGGCCAATGTTCGATTTAATTGGCGATATAACAACTTGGATTGCTTTATTTTCAAAAGTGGAATGGAAACCAATTCCGCACGATACAGTTGTTGAAATGAGCAACTTAAAAAAATAATGAATATTGACTTTCTCCTTGCAATAAGTTATAATGCAATTAAGGAGAAAGTTTTTTCATGAAAGTTATTTTAAGGTTGCTTGTTGTGGCAATAATTTTGGTGGGTATTGGTTGGATTGTTTTATCATTTGTTCAATTTCCTGGCAATGTTAACAACTTAAAAACATTGCATGAAAAAAATTATCAGGCAATAACACAAATAAATGTTAATTTTATTGAAACAATATCATCAACTTCATATAATCTAACTGAATTTAAAACAGAAAGCGATGAATATATTTTTGTTACAGAACAATTAAAAAACAAATTCAGCTCAATTGTTATAAAAGATGGTTTTTCTTGGGATGAAGAAAAAGAAATTAAAACAGAAATGAACAAAGTTTTTAAAATTGAAAAGGAATTAAAAAACTATTTATCTTCATTAACAATTTACTTATCATCAAGCGAAGTTCATTCAGAAACCGCACAAAATATGATAAACAATTCAGTTAATAAATTCACTGAAATAACTGCAAAATACAACTTATTTAATCAAAAACTGTTAACATTCGAAAAAACACAAAGCGAATAGGTTAAGTTAGTTTACAAAAAACAGTGAATGTGTTAAAATGAAAGGTGCTTAAAAGCACTTTTTTTATAAGGAAGAAATTAAAATGGATAATAAAAAACTTGCAGATTTATTGTTTCCACACATAACAAAATCTGTTGAATATTTTGAACAAAAATACCCTAAAAGAAACACAACCGGTGTTGTAACCAGATTTGCACCAAGCCCAACAGGAAAGGATTTGCATTTGGGCCATTTATTCAATTGCCTTGTTGCATCAACTCTTGCAAAAAAAAGTGATGGTGTTTATTTTTTAAGAATTGAAGATACCGATAAAAAGCGTGAAGTTCCGGGCAGTGTTGAAGCCATTTTGAAAACGCTTAAACACTATAATATTGAATTTAACGAAGGCAGAACTTTTGGCAACACCGATAAAGGCAAATATGGGCCATACTTGCAAAGTGAAAGGGCAGAAATTTATCAAACAGTTGCAAAAAAACTTGTAAGCGAAGGTAAAGCATACCCTTGTTTTTGCACCGATAATGAAATTCAAGAAATAAGGCAAACTCAACAAGAACTTAAATGCGATAATGTTGGTTATTATGGCAAATTTGCAAAATGCCGAAATTTAACTTTTGAACAAATTGAACAAAACATAAAAGCAGGCAAACCATTTGTTATAAGGCTTAAAAACACCGCCGTTGCAGGTGATAGGTTTAATTATCACGATGTAATTAAAGGTGATATTGAAATGGATGCAAACATAAACGATGCAGTTCTTCTTAAATCAGATGGCATTCCACCTTATAATTTTGCACATGTTTGCGACGATCATTTTATGCACACAACCTTGGTTATTCGTGGCGAAGAATATTCTGGCACACCAGTTTCAGAACATACTCAAATTTTTAATGCGTGTAACTTTGAATGCCCACAATATGCACATAATCCACATATTCAAAAACTTGATAATGGCAAAAAACGCAAACTTTCAAAATCAAAAGATCCTGAAGCAAGTGTATCATTCTACACAAAAGATGGTTATCCATTTCAAGCGGTTATCGATTATTTGTTAAATCTTGCAAATTCTGACTTTGAAGATTGGCGTGCAAAAAACCCTAATGGGTCAATTTTGGATTTCGATTTTAAACTAAGCAAACTAAGTTCAAGCGGAAGTTTGTTTGATATTGATAAATTAAACAACATTTCAAAAAACTATATTTCAACACTATCAGCAGAAGAAGTTTATAATGCTGTTTGCACATGGGCAAATGAATTTAACAAACCATTTTTCGAACTTCTTCAAAACAACAAAGAGTTTTGCATAAAAATGTTTAACATAGATAGATGCACTCAAAAACCAAGAAAAGATATTGCAAAATGGAGTGATGTTCCTGAACTTTATTCTTATTTCTTTTCTGAATGTTATAACAAACTTAATTCAGCCGAATTTGATTGGCCACAAAATTTTTCAGCACAAAAAATTAACGAAATACTTTGTGCTTATGCAAATGTATATTGTGAAAACGATGAAAAAGATGTGTGGTTTCAAAAAGTTAAAGAAATTTCATCGCAATTTAATTGCGCAACTGATATGAAAGAATATAAAAAAAATCCACAAAATTTTGCTGGTTCAGTTGCAGATGTTTCCACAATTATTCGCCTTAAATTAACAGGCAGAAGAAACACCCCAGACCTATATGAAATTGCAAAGCTTCTTGGAAACACCGAAGTTAAGCAAAGATTAATTAAATAAGGAGAAAACCAAAATGTCAAAAAAAAGAATGCTTTCTGGCTTAAAACCAAGTGGTGAACTTACACTTGGAAACTATATTGGTGCCATAAAGCAATTTCCACAATACGCAAACGAATATGAATGTTTTGTTTTTGTTCCAGATTTGCACGCAATCACCGTTGAACAAAATCCGCAACTTCTTAAAGAAAGAATAAGAAAAAATGTTGCTTTATATGTTGCTTGCGGTGTTGAACTTGAAAAAAACATTTTCTTTGTTCAATCAGAAAATCCATATCACACTTGTGTTGGTTGGATTTTGGAATGCAACACAGGTTTTGGTGAAATGAGCCGTATGACGCAATTTAAAGATAAAAAGGCAAAAGGCGAGGCAGTTTCATGTGGTTTGTTCACTTATCCAGCACTTATGGCAAGCGATATTTTGCTTTACGATGTTGATGTTGTTCCAGTTGGAGTGGATCAAAAACAACATGTTGAACTTGCCAGAGATTTAGCTGAAAGAATGAATTCAAAATATGGTGAAAACACATTTGTTATTCCACAACCAATAATGCCAAAAACTGGCGCAAAAATAATGGATTTATTAAATCCAAGTGTAAAAATGGGCAAGTCTAATGAAAACACCAACGGAATAATTTATTTGCTTGACGATGTTAATGTTGCCCGCAAAAAAATTATGCGTGCAATAACAGACTCTGAATCGGTTGTTAAGTTCGATGAAAAAAATAAACCCGGCATTTCAAATTTAATGCAAATCTATGCAAGTTTAAAAAATATTTCACTAAGTGAAGTTGAAAAGGAATTTGAAGGTTGCAACTATGGCACATTTAAAAAAGCAATTGCCGATTGTGTTTGCTTGTTTTTGCAAAATGTTCAAGAAAAATATAACAAACTTATAAATTCTAACCTTATTGATAATGCACTTGATAAGGGCAGGGATTATTCAATTCAAATTGCAAAAAATAAATATCAACAACTTTGCCAAAAAATTGGACTTGGCAGATAATTAAAGTGGTTTTTAACCACTTTTTTGTTTTATTTGTAAATTTTAAAAATACACAACTTAGCAAAGCATAAGTTATTTAATTAATCAAAAATTGAATCTTTTAAGTTGAATTGCTTGACAGTTGTTAAAAGAGTGTTCTAAAATTGAAATGAATATTTTTATTATATATAATAAATAACGAGGTGAAACCTATGAAAAAGCGTTTTAAAAACAGCATAATCATATCGCTTGCAGTTTTTGCAATGCTATCAATAACATTCATTTTTTCAGGTGCATGGTTTACTGATAACGATTCAAAAACAGCAACAATAACCTTAGGTAACAAAGTGGATATAACAGCAAAAGCAACCTTGCCAGCAAATGCAATTGTTATGCCGGGCAGCACTGTAACAATTAACGATATAAAAGGCAAGGCAGAATCAGAAAGTTCCAGCATGTATGTAAGGGCAAAAGTGAATGTTGAATCTCAATATGCATCACTTATTTCAGCAACCGTAAGTCCTTTAACAACTGGCTGGGTTCAACTTGAAGATTATATGTATTATTCAGCAGCAGACAGTTTAACCGAAGATAGCGAACTAATTAATTTAACCAAACTGGATGCTGAAAACGAAACATCAGCACTTAATCTTGTTTTAACAATAAGCGAAGATGCAACGCAAGAAGAACTTGACAGCACATATCTTGCACCAAACTCAACAATTGAAGTAACAATAACTTTTGAAGCCATTCAATCAGCCCACACAGATGTAAAAACAATTAAAGAAATTTGGGGAACTTCTCCCGTTCAACCAAATAACACCGAACTTGGCGAAGTTTCATATTCTGTCGATGGTGAAAATCTTATTTTAACAGCAACTCCAAAAACTGCAAATTCAACCTTGGTTGGCTGGAAAAACGAAGAAGGTAAATTTGTTGAAATGAATATATGGACATTAGAAAATTCTAATTATTTGATTGGTTTATTTACAGCAATGGAATTAAGTCAAGATTCATCTGAATTTAATGCAATTGCAAGTAAAATGGGTGAAACTTTTCCGTCGCTAAGGTTTATAGATTCATCTGCAGAACCTGCTGTTGACCATACTCAAACTTTTATTGATTTTTTAAAAGCAAATCCAAATGCTATAATTGATCTATGGGATCTTACTGATAAAGATGCAGAAAATTGTTTAAAATGGCAAAATCAAATAATAAATCAAACTTTTTCTTCAACTTTATCTAATGGAAATTATACAGCAGTATTTAATTCAACAACATCTGTAAACAGCACAGCAGTATCAGGATATACATTTGAAATATTTAACGAAGCAGGAATTGCAGCTATATCTGCTTGCACTCTTGATGGTGTTATTGAAATTCCAAGCAGTGTAACAAATTCAGGGGAAAGCTATCCTGTTGTTACAGCAAAGGTTGATTTTATGAATATGCAAAATCCTTTCAGTGGCAGTTTAACACAAGTAACAATTCCAAGCACTATTTCAATCATTCCTGATGGTATGCTTTATGATTGCACAACACTTGAAAAAGTGATTTTGCCAGAAGGTTTATTGTGTATTTCAGATAACAGTTTCAGAAGTTGCTCTGCCCTAAAAGAAATTAGCATTCCAGTTTCAGTAACAAGAATTGGAAATTCAGCATTTAACAGTTGTGATGTTCTTGAAAATGTTTCTATTCCAGATAACAGCTGTATTCAAAGCCTTGGTGCAGGGGCATTCGCAGGGTGCTATGCTCTTCCTTCAATATATTTACCAAACGGAATTTTAACACTAGAAGGAAATGTATTTTCATCTTGCATTAAATTAATTAACATTGAACTTCCAACCACTCTTGAAAGCATAGGTTATAATGCATTTTATAATTGCAGGTCATTAACTCAAATTGTTATTCCTGAAAGCGTAACTTATATTGGAAAGGAAGCATTTTGGTCTTGCGAAGCATTAAAAAATATAACATTTGAAAATTCAACTGGTTGGTATGTTAATTCATCAACAGCAGATTTCGAACAAAGTGCAGGCACGTCAGTAACTGTTAATGCAGGAACTGATGAAAATGCAACACAAGCAAATGCAACTCTTTTAACAAGCACTTATCATTCATATTACTGGAGAAAATTTTAACAAAAAAAATAGGCAGTTTGCCTATTTTTTATTTTTAAATGCTTAAAGCCAATTCCCTAAGTTTTCCGTTAACTTTTGCAATTTGAATAATTTTTTCAGTAACAACACTGCCATTTCTTATAATAATTTCGTTGTTAAAAGTGAAAATATCTTTAACAACTTTTTTTCCAATTAAAAAGGGAATGTTAATAACATTTGAGTTTTTATTAACTGTTTGAACAACTTTTTGTTTTTCAGTTCTAGGTTTGCAGTTGCAAAGTTTAAATTTGCAGTTTTCATTGCCAAATATAATTAAATCTTTGCTTATTTTTGCAATATTGTTAACATTTTGTTCACTTGTTTCAAAAGTTGAAACAATAAATTTATCATCTAAAATAACATCACAAACAATACCCAATTTTTTCCCATCTAGCAAAAAGGCGGGTAGGTTAATAGGCGAGTTATCTTGCTGAACAGCATTCACTTGAAGCAAAGTGCTGTTTTTAACAAACAAAACATCTTGAAGGTTTAAAATGTTTTTAACATCTAACATATATTGCTTTTCTTCAATTTTGCTATCACAAATAACCAATGCTTTTAATTTCTTATAATCTGCTGAAAAAATAAGATTTTTAACATACCCTAAAACTTGTCCCTCATAAACACTTATCACTTGAATGCCAATAATATTTGTGGCTTTAAACATAATTTCCTCCTAACAAACTTTGTGTTAATAATATATGCTGTAAAAGTTTAATATTATAACTTGTTTAACTTTTAAAAATGTTATATAATAAATTTAACAAAACAAAGGAAGATTTTAATGCTTTTTAATTTTTTTAAAAAATTGGGTTGCCAAATTAAATGCGAAAAAAAACTAACCGAAAAACATAATTGGATTTTTCTAGGTAACCGAATGCAAAAACTTAAACCCAACAAAAGCATATATGTTGAAGAAGGGCAAACATGTTTTTTCAGGTGCAAAGATAAAACTTGTGATGTGTTAAGTGAAGGTAAACATAAAATAAGCGAAGAAACTTTGCCACTTCTTTATAAAAGGTTAAATATCAAAGAAACTCAAAAAACAAAAAAACTTAAAACAGATGTTTATTTTTTTAAAACTGAAATTTCATACACTTTTAACTTTAAAAAACAAAGCAAACTTGCAACGGTTAAAGTTAAAGAAAAAATTTCAGCAAATTTAACTTATGAAGTTTCAAACATTCCACTTCACACAAAATATGTTTTTCTTGAAGATGCGGTTGTGGATAATTTGGATTATAACAAAAAAATGTTTAATTTAATTGAAAACCATTTTTCTGTGTTTGTTAATGCATATAATGGTGAACTTATTGATTTAACCGATGCAGAAACAACTTCAAATTTTAAAGCAAAGCTTGAAAGCGAACTTGCAAACTATGGAATTTCTGTTAAAACTGTTCAGTTCACAGATTATGCCGACTTAACAAAATATAAAAAGAAAAAGTTAAACAAAAGCAGTTTAACACCTTCTAAAAGCCAAAACATACATCAAAACAATCAAAATATTAATAATGTCGAACAAAATAAAAACTTAAATTTAACGCAAAATAATTTTCAGCAACAAAATGAAATAACTAAACCAGTTCAGCAACAAAAAAACACATTCAACAGAGTGGTTGAAAACGGAAAAATAACAATAAATCCAAATGAATAATTTGACATTATTTCTTTGTTGTGTTAAATTTCAATTGTTAAAAGGAATAATTTTATGAGTAACAAAAAAATAACAAAGGATATGACAATAGGCGAAGTGCTTTCACTTAAAGAAAATGCACCAGAAATTCTTATGGGGTTTGGAATGCATTGTTTTGCTTGCCCAATGAGTCAAATGGAAACTTTGGAAGAAGCAAGTGCAGTTCATGGTGTGGATCTTAAACTTATGCTTGAAAAATTAAACCAAATAAAATAATTAATAAATTATTAAACAAATTCAATTTTTTTGTTGACAAATTTTTTATCATATGATATTATATCCAAGCATTCGTAATGCAAAGATGGTTGTGAAATAACTTGCGGGTGTAGCTCAATGGTAGAGTTCCAGCCTTCCAAGCTGGCTGCGTGGGTCCGATTCCCATCACCCGCTCCAAAAAATTTCACAGCTGTTATGTGCCAATAGCTCAGCTGGATAGAGCATCGCCCTTCTAAGGCGAGGGTCGGGAGTTCGAATCTCTCTTGGCACACCATAAAGAGTGGCTAAATATGGTGGATTTAGCGTAGCAGGTTAACGCGCCAGATTGTGGCTCTGGAGATCAAGGGTTCGAATCCCTTATTCCACCCCATTAAACAACAGTCACTCAAAATAATGGGGTATCGCCAAGCGGTAAGGCATCAGACTTTGACTCTGACATTCGTTGGTTCAAATCCAGCTACCCCAGCCAAAATATGACTCATTAGCTCAGTCGGTAGAGCACTTGACTTTTAATCAAGGTGTCCCGAGTTCGAATCTCGGATGGGTCACCAAATTAACATAGAAATATGTTAATATGCGGATGTGGCGGAACTGGCAGACGCGCTAGACTTAGGATCTAGTTCGGAAGAGTGGGGGTTCAAGTCCCTTCATCCGCACCAAAAGAAACACCCGAAAGGGTGTTTTTTTGTAAGTGGATGAATTCCGAAAGCAAAAAAGCGAAGCGAAAAAGGGGCTTGAACGGGTGCGCCCGGAAAAGTTGCCCAAAGGCAAGTTTTCAGCACCCCGGCATGAAAGTGAAACGGAGTAAGTCCCTTCATCCGCACCAAAAGAAACACCCGAAAGGGTGTTTTTTTGTTAATTTTATCTATGTTTGAAAATTTCTTTAATGCAGTTTTTTCCGCTTAAAAGTGCGTTTGGAAGTCCACCAAACATTTTGTTCCATTGTGAAGCGAAATATAAATTTTTAATTTTTGAACATTTAAATGGAAAAGTTAAAAACTTAAAATTTTTTGTTATTCCAAAACTCATGTAAGAACCTTTGTAAGCATCAAAATATTTTGTATAAGTAAAAGGTGTCCAACAATCCAAAAATTCTAACTCAATTTCAGCAAATCTGTTAACAATCTCATTTGTTAATTGTTTAACAATTTTTTGTTTTTCAAATTCATATTCAGTTTTTGAAAGGCTTTCCCAAGCATCATAATCTTTTTCTCGTTGAAGCAAAAACACTTGCAAAACAGAACTTTCATCAGGCGTAAAATCTTTTCCATAAGCATAATTTCTTAACATAATTCTGCTATATTCAGTTGCACCAATTTTAATTGTTTTTGATGTTTCAAAAACAAATGTTTCTGGCATGTTAACTTTGTTTTTAACCTTATATGCAACATGAAAACTGCTTATAACAGGATACATTGTTTTATTGTTATAAAATTTTTGCAAACCAACAGGCATTTTAACATTTGTTAAAAATTTATTAAAAGCAGTTTGTGGGTCAGTGCAACAAATCACATAGTTCGAATGATGTTCTTCACCATTTTCAAGCTTAACGCCAATGGCTTTTTTGTTTTTAACAATTATTTCACTAACAGGGCTGTTAAATTTTATTTTACCACCAAGTGAAACATATTTGTTTGCAATATTTTCCGCCATTTTAAGTGAACCATCTTTTAAAACTTTTCCATCACCCATAACAAAAGTTGCATAAGCATAAATTAAAGTGTAAATGGAATACTCTTCAATAATATAATCTGTTAAAAGTTTTCTTAAAAGTGGATTTTTAAACTTATTAGCAACTTCACCAATTGTTTTGTTTTTATAAATTAAATAAATTTGAAATAACTTGTTTAAATAACCAAACCCTTTATGATTTTCAAGTTCACATACCAACTTTGTTGCATCAATAAATTTTTCAATTTGAATAATATCTTCTGGTGCAATTTTAAGCATTGCTTTATGTGTTGTTTCAAGATTTTTATTTAATGAAATTTGCTCATTTTCAAATTCACTAACAATAAAATTATCACTTTGATAAAATTCAAGGTTATCAAAAGCACCAACTTCATTCCAAATTTTATTTAAAAAATTGCCATTTTTTGAACCATTTAACCAGTGAATGCAATTATCAATATAACAATTTTTTCTTTTCCAGCCAGTAAGATTTCCACCTGCAAAATGATTTTTTTCAAAAATTAAAGTTTCATAATTTTTCTTTTGTGCAAAAATGCCAGCAGAAAGGCCACTAACACCTGCACCAATAATAATTATTTTTTTCATAAATTAATTATTTACTTATCTTAAAAAATTAATCATAATTCACTCAACAAAAAATAAAATCATACATTCAACTATGGGGGGATAATGTATGTTTTTTAATAATAAGCATATACAAAATGCAATAAACGAACTAAGTCAAATTGTGTCAGGCAACAGAATTGCGTGTGTCATAATAAAAAAATAAAAGTGAGAAATTTTCTCACTTTTTTAATAATTATTTATATCGTTTTTTAAAGTTTTGTTGTTTGCACCAAATTGCCATAACAAGTTTGTGTGGCAAAATTTTAACAAGTTTTGCTTGTGCACTTGCAACAAAGCCATAAATAGATAATTCTTTTCTTTTCATAACATCTTTAAATGCTTTTTTTATAACTTTTTGTGGGTCATACATAACAGCATAGTGTGTTATAACTTTGTTATTTGGGTTAACAGCACGCTTAAAGAATGCGGTTTTTGTCCAATATGGACAAATGCAAGTTACGCTTATTTTTCTTGGTTTAAGTTCAACATTTAAAGCCCTTGAATAACTTACAACAAAGGCTTTTGTTGCACCATAAACGGCAATCCAAGGCACTGGTTGAAAAGCAGAAATTGAACCAAACTGAACAATTCTTGCCTTATTTGGCATAAACGGAAGAACAAGTTGTGTTAAATGCACAAGTGCCTTGCAGTTAAGGTCAATCATATTTAACAATGCATCGGTTGGAATTTCATCATATCTTCCAAACTTGCCAAACCCACTGCAATTAACAAGAATTTCAACTTGTGGATTTTCTTGTTTTAATTTATCTTCAATAATTTTAAAATTTTCAGCATTTGTTAAATCAAGGTTAAAACTTTTAAATGAAGTTTTTAATTCATTTCCAGTTTTAATTAAATCTTCTTCACCCAGGGCAATGCCCCAAATTTCATCAAGTTTCAATTCATCAATTTTTTTAGCAAATTCTTTTCCCATGCCACTTGATGCGCCAGTTACAATTGCAATTCTCATAAAAAATCTCCTAAAAATATTATAGCCCAATTATAAAAAATAATAAAGCAAATTAAATAAATTGCAGTTGACCATCATGGTCAAAAGATGTTATAATAATTTAACACAAAAGAGGGAATAATTATGGATAATAAAAAACAATTATTAATTAATGCTGGGCTTAAATGTTTTTCAAAAAATGGCTATGATAAAACTTCAATAAGTGATATTGTTGAAACAGCAAATGTTGCAAAAGGGCTTTTATTTTATCATTTTAAAAGCAAAAAACAGTTTTTTTTAACATTAATTGATTATTGTTCGTTAATATTAGATAAAATTGTTAACACTGAAAAAATAACAGAAACAGATTTTTTTGCTCGAATTGAACAAATTATGCAAAAAAGAATAATGTTTATGCTTAAAATTCCTTATGCTTACGATTTTTTAATGAAATCTTATTTTGAAGATTCAAAAGAAGTTGTAAATGAATTGCACGAAAAGTTAAATTCTATTGATTTATCACAACTTAATTTATTCACCAAAAAAGCCGATAAATTTAAGTTTAAAGATGAAAAAGATATAAATGCTTGTGCAAAAATGATTGTTTGGGTAACCGATGGCATTTTTAAAGTAACTCCATCAAGCAAAGAACAACTTAAACATAAAGTTATTGAATTAAGCGAATATATTGAATTGCTTAAATCAAGGTTTTATAAAGATGCATATATAAAATAATAAAAAAGGTGAAAATATGAAAAAATTTAAAAAAGCAATTGTTATTGCAATTTTAATAACCTCAACAGTTTTGTTAAGTGCTTGTTCAATTAAAGATGTGTTAAACTATTTATATTATGGAACATATTATCCATACACAGCAGCATCTCCAATTAAACTTAACGAAAACGAAACGCTTGAACAATTAATGCAAACTCGTGATTCAATTCGCAAGTTTAACATATATATTGAAACAACAATGTATAACTATAAAACTTCCTACTCGTCAGACGAGCAAACCAACATTGGTTCAGGCAGTATAATTGGCAAAAATGCTTCAACAAACACTTATTATGCAATAACCAATTTTCATGTAATTAATTATGGAACTTACTTATATCATTCTTATAAAGTTGAAACATTAAGCGGAAAAGAATATACCGCCCAAGTTCTTATTAAAGATTCGGCAAACGATATGGCAATAATAAGTTTCATTTCAACCGAAAATTTGGGCATTGCAAACCTAACAAACAGAACGGGGCTTGATTTAGGAACCAATGAATTTGTTTTGGCAGTAGGAAATCCAAATGGTGTTAAATTCACCGTAACATATGGCGTAAATCTAGGTTTAACAAACATTGAAAATGTAACTTATATGGTTATAAACCACACAGCACTTATAAAACCAGGTAACAGTGGCGGAGCATTAACCGATATTCAAGGCAACTTAGTTGGCATGAACACTTGGGGAACAGAAGATGTTGATACCGATAATTATGCCATTCCACTTTCAACAATAAAAACATTCATAACACAAGCGCAAAACCAAATAACTGATTTTCCAACAATAGTTGCTTAAAAGGATAAATTATATGAAAGATTGCTTATTTTGTAAAATAATAAATGGCGAAATTCCAAGCCATAAAATCTATGAAAATAAAAATGTATATGCTTTTCTTGATGTTGCAGACGATTTTGAAGGGCATACTCTTGTTGTTCCAAAACAACATTTTAATTCAATGCTTGATTGCAATAAAGAAACATTAAATGAATTAATGGAAGTTGTGCAAAAAATTTCAAATCACTATGTTAACAACTGTGGATATGATGGCGTTAACATTTTAAATAACAGTGGCGAAAGTGCACATCAATCAGTTAAACATTTGCATATTCATATTATGCCACGAAAAAATGGAGATAATATGAATATGTATGCAAAACAAGAAAAGAAAAATTCAAACTTTGCTTCTGTTGCCGAAAAACTTAAACTAAACTAAAAAAGTGCATTTTTGCACTTTTTTTATGCATTTTTAATTATTTCACAAATGTTTTTTATTGCATTTGTTGAATCAACTCGTTTCATTTTTTCAACATAATTTTTTCTGTTTTTAAACAATTCATTAACACTGTTAACAAGTTTTTCACAACTAACATTTTCTTGCAAAATCACTTCACAAAAGCCTTGTTTTTTAAAATATTCAGCATTTTCAATTTGGTCGCCACGACTTTCAGTTTTGGGCAAAGGAACAAGTAACATAGGTTTGCATAACGCAAGCATTTCGTTAATTGCATTGCTTCCAGCCCTAGATAAAATAACATCACTTGTTGCATAAAAATCGCCCATATTATCAACAAATTCAAACTGAAAATAGTCTTTAAATTGCAAATCACATTTATTGCCTTTTCCCACAATATGTAAAATATTAAAGTTCTTTGAAAGTTCTTTTGCGCATTCATAAACAATGTTATTCAATGCTTTTGCACCTAAACTTCCGCCCACAACCAATAATGTTGGCTTGTTTCGGTTTAAATGAAAAGTGTTAAAAATTTTTTCTTTGTTTCCATTAAAAAGTTCACTTCTTATTGGAGTTCCAGTGAAAACACCATTTTTAACTTCACTTGCGGTTTTTCTGAAACTGCAACAGGTTTTAATTGCATTTTTTGAAATAATTTTATTTGCAAGCCCAATGCTTAAATCACTTTCGTGGCATATAACTGGAATTTTTAAACTTTTTGCTGCCAAACATGTTGGCACAGAAACAAATCCACCTTTTGAAAAAATAACATTTGGTTTAATTTCTTTAAGGATTTTTTTTGCACTACTAATGCCTTTAAATAATTTAAAGGGTATTAAAAAATTATCTAAGCACAACTTTCTTTTTAATTTTGTTGTTTCAACACTGTAATATTTAACAAAAGGGTAGGCAGAAACCAACTTCTTTTCAATTCCGTTTTCACTGCCTATGTAATATATTTCAAATTTTCCTTTAAGTTCTTCAATTAATGCAAGGTTTGGCATAACATGCCCGGCAGTTCCACCACCGCAAAAAACAATTTTTCTCATATTTCAATTATATGCAAATTGCTTAAATTTATTTAAAAGCAAAAACATTGAAGTTAAAAACAATTTCAGTTTAAAATATATAACATTTGTTATTTTAGTTGTTCATTTCAAATTTTTTGCTTATAATAAATTTTAGGGGGAATTTTTATGGAAAAAATTAAAATTGGAATTAACGGATTTGGAAGAATTGGAAAACTTGTTTTAAGGGCAAGTTTAAGCCATAAAAATGTGCAAGTTGTTGCAATCAACGACCCATTTTTAACTCCTGAATACGCAAAATATATGATCGAGCACGATACTATTCATCGTAAATTTGAAGGAACTGTTGAAGTTAAAAATGGAAAACTTGTTGTTAATGGCAACGAAATTGCATTTTTCACTGAAATGCAACCAGAAAACATAAAATGGGCAAGCGTTGGTGCAGAATATATCGCCGAAGCAACCGGAAAGTTTGTTAAAAAGGAAGATGCTGAAAGGCACTTTGTTGGTGGTGCAAAAAAGGTTATAATAACTGCACCGGGCAAAAACGGAGTTCCTATGTTTGTTATGGGTGTTAATCACCAAGAATATTCAAAAGATATGCAAGTTATTTCAAATGCAAGTTGCACAACAAACTGCCTTGCACCATTGGCAAAGGTTATTGATAAAGAGTTTGGAATTGAAAGTGGGCTTATGAGCACAATTCATTCTGCAACAGCAACTCAATTAACAGTTGATGGCCCATCAAAAAAAGATTGGCGTGGTGGAAGGGCAGCAAGTTATAACATAATTCCATCTTCAACAGGTGCTGCAAAAGCAGTTGGCGAAGTTTTGCCACAACTTAAAGGCAAACTTACAGGAATGAGTTTCCGTGTGCCAACCCTTGATGTTTCAGTTGTTGATTTAACTGTTAACTTAAAGAAAAGCACAACTTATGAAGAAATAAAACAAGCAATCAAAAATGCCAGTCAAACTTACATGAAAGGTGTGCTTGGCTACACAGAAGATAAAGTTGTTTCAAGTGATTTTATTGGCGAAGAACAAACTTGTGTGTTCGATGCAGAAGCGGGCATAATGTTAACTGATAAATTTGTTAAACTTGTTGCTTGGTATGATAATGAATGGGGTTATTCACACAAAACAGTTGATTTAATTGAATATGTTGGTTTAACCGATAAAAATTGTTAATTCAACAAAAATTGCACATTAAGTTGTGCTTTTTTGTTGCTAAAAATAAAATGTTTCTCTTGCTAAAATCAAACAGTTATGATAAAATAAACTGGTTAGTAATTTTTAAAAAAACAAAGGGAGAAATTTAAATGAAATACGAATTAAAAAAACTTGAAAAAAACCAAGTGGAAATCACAATGGATTTCACCGCAGAAGAATGGGCTAATTATGTTAACAGGGCTTATGAAGAAAACAAAGGTAAATATAAAGTTGAAGGTTTCAGACCAGGTAAAGCACCTAAATCAAGGATTGAAAAATTATATGGTGATCATGTGTTTATTGAAGAAGGTTTAAACCTTGCTTTTGCAGGTGGTTACACTGAAGTTCTTGAAAAAGAACAAGATTTTGAACCAATTGCTGAACCTAAGGTGGATATTAAAGCGCTTGATAAAACAACACTTCAACTTAAAGTTTTGGTTGAAGTTATGCCAGAAGTTAAACTTGGCGCATATGAAGGCCTTGAAGTTAAAAAAGAAGTAAGAAAAGCAACCGCAGAAGAAGTTGAACATGAACTTCATCATGCACAAGAACATGCTGCAAGAATTATTGAAGTTGAACACGATCTTGAAAATGGGAACATTGCAAACATCGATTTTGAAGGTTCAATTGATGGTGTTAAATTCGAAGGCGGTTCAGCAAATAACTACGATCTTGAAATTGGCAGTGGTTCATTCATTCCAGGTTTTGAAGAACAAATGGTTGGCATGAAAAAAGGTGAAAAGCGTGATGTAAAAGTAACTTTCCCAGCAGAATATGGCGCAACAGACCTTGCTGGAAAAGATGCAGTTTTTGCAGTAACTCTTCATGCTGTTAAAGAAAAACAATTGCCTGAGTTAGACGATGAATTTGCCAAAGATGTTTCTGAATTCAACACTTTGGAAGAATATAAAAAAGATATTGAAAATCACATTAATTCACATTATGCTGAACACGCTGAACAAGATGCTGAAAACAAACTTATTGAAGAAATTTGCAAAACTTCACAAGTTGAAATTCCTGAATCAATGATATCTCAACAACAAGATGCAATAATGAAAGATATGGAATATAGATTAATGTATCAAGGTTTAACACTTGCAGACTATGCAAAATATCTTAACAAAACAGTTGAAGAAATCAGGGAAGATAATAAAGAAAATGCTGAAAGAATGGTTAAAACAAGGCTTGTTCTTGAAGCAATAATTAAAGCAGAAAAACTTTTCATCACTGATGAAGAAGTTGATGCAAAACTTGAAGAAATGGCTCAAAAACAAGGCCAAAAACTTGAAGAATTAAAGAAAACAATTAATCAAAACAGATTAAATTATGTTAAAAATGATATTTTAATGTCAAAACTTATTGCAACATTAAAATCAAAAAATAAAATTGTTGATTAAAAGTTAATTAAAAACAAAATAATAAGTTATGGAGGTTTTAAATGTTAATTCCTTATGTTATTGATCAATCAAATAACGGTGGCGAAAGAACTTATGATATTTATTCAAGATTGCTTGAAGATAGAATTATTTTTTTAACTGGTGAAGTAACCGATCAAGTTGCAAACACCATTGTTGCCCAACTTCTTTTCCTTGAAGCAAAAGCACCTGATAAGGATATTTATTTCTATATCAATTCACCAGGTGGAAGCATAACCGCAGGCATGGCAATTTTCGACACTATGAACTATATTAAGTGCGATGTTGTAACAATTTGCATTGGGCTTGCAGCAAGCATGGGTGCATTCCTTCTTTCAAGCGGTGCAAAAGGCAAGCGATATGCATTGCCAAACAGTGAAATTATGATTCACCAACCACTTGGCGGCGCACAAGGTCAGGCAACAGATATAAAAATCAGAGCAGAACTTATTTTAAAATGGCGTGAAAGGCTTAACAAAATGCTTTCACAAAACACAGGCAAACCTGTTGAAGTTATTGAAAAGGATACTGAAAGGGATAACTTTATGACAGCCCAAGAAGCCCTTGAATATGGCTTAATAGATAAAATTTTTGAAAAACACTAAAATATTTATTAAAATTTTCATAAACTAATAAAGTGAGGTAATTATGGACGGCAGAAAATGTTGCAGTTTTTGTGGAAAAAGTCAACTTGAATGTAAAAAACTTATTCAAAGCCCAAGGGGCGATGCTTATATTTGTGAAGATTGCATTGATATTTGCAAAGATATTGTTAAAGACGATTCTTTTAATATTTCAGGCGAAGATAACACCAAGATTGAACTTCCAACACCTGCAGAAATAAAAAAACAACTTGATGATTATATAATTGGTCAATCAGACGCAAAAGAAGTGCTTTCAGTTGCTGTTTATAATCACTATAAACGCATAAACTATCTGCAAGAAGCAAAAAAGAACAAAACCAAGGATTTTGTTGAACTTGAAAAAAGTAACATCTTAATGCTTGGACCAACTGGGGTTGGCAAAACTTTGCTTGCAAAAACTCTTGCAAAAATTCTTAAAGTTCCTTTTGCAACGGCAGATGCAACCACATTAACCGAAGCAGGTTATGTTGGTGAAGATGTTGAAAATGTGCTTTTAAAACTAATTCAAAATGCCGATGGAGATGTTAAAAAAGCAGAACGAGGCATAATTTATATCGATGAAATCGATAAAATTGCAAGAAAAGGCGAAAACAGAAGCATAACTCGTGATGTTTCTGGTGAAGGCGTGCAACAAGCATTGCTTAAAATTCTTGAAAGCACAACTGCAAATGTTCCACCACAAGGTGGCAGAAAACACCCTAACCAAGAAATGATTCCAATCGACACAACAAACATTCTTTTCATCTGTGGCGGAGCATTTGTTGGATTAAACAAAATTATTGAATCAAGGGTTGCAAAATCAAGTGTTGGTTTTGGTTCAAGCATAACAACTGAAAACGATAAAAATCAAAAAGATTTCTTAAAAGAAGTAACACCAGCCGACCTTGTTAAATTCGGCATGATTCCAGAATTTTTGGGCAGAGTTCCAATAACAGTTTGCTTAAACGAGTTAACCGAAGATGCACTTATGAACATTCTAACTCAACCTAAAAATGCAATAACTAAACAATATGAAAAAATGTTCAGCATTGATGGCATTGATATTAAATTCGATGATAGTGCTGTTCGTGCAGTTGCTAAAAAAGCAATGCAACTTAAAACTGGTGCAAGGGCTTTAAGAACTATCTTAGAAGAAAAAATGCTAAGGGTTATGTTCACAGCCCCAAGCGATAAAACAATTAAAGGTGTTATTATTAACGAAGATTTCATTAATAAAAATGCTGAACCAGTTTATGTTCGTGGTGACATTCAAGAAGCAATTTAAATAAATAAAAATATGCACAAGTGTGCATATTTTTTTATCGTCACTCACAAGCCATTCCATATTTGCTCCTTTGAGAATAATGGTGGTTTGAGCGTGTTATTCTTGAAAGGGGCAGAGCCACGCAGCAAGAATCCAGCGAAGCGTAAAACTTCGAAGTCCAACTCACATTTCTGTTAATTCTTTACTGCATTAATATTTTATTTGACATATTTCGACTTCTAAACTATAATTAAAATAGGGGAGGAATCTTTTATGTTTTGCAAAAATTGTGGAAAAGAAGTGAAAGATGAAGCAGTTGTATGTGTTAACTGTGGCTGTTCACTTGAAAAGAAAGCAGAAGTTAATCCAGAACATAACGAATCAAAAGCAGGCATGGGTGTTTTGTTTGCCTTATTATTTGGTTTAATTGGTTTATTAATTGGAATTTTAATGTATCCAGAAAACACAGTTGCAAGAAAAACATTTATGAAAGCATGGGGCATAACTTTTGGTTGTTCAATTGCAGCATATGTTCTTATTTATATAATTTTCTTTGCAAGTTTATTTATGTTATAATTTTAACAAAAAAAAGCCGTTAAAGGCTTTTTTTATTATTCATTTTCGTTATTTTCAGTTTCTTCAACTGGCAAATTTTCAAAAACTTCAATTTTATCTAAAACTTCTTGTAAACCTAATCTTGAAGTTGAAGATGTTAAAATAATGTTTGCCTTGCCAACGCCAAGTTCATTTGCAATAAGTTGTTTTTGATTGTGCATTTGTGCACGCGAAAGTTTATCGCATTTTGTGGCAATAATAACTGTTGGAATTTGATAAAAATATAAAAATTTTTGCATTTGCTTATCAAGTTCAGTTGGTTTGTGTCTTATATCAACAAGCAAAAACACACATCTAAGTTTTGGTGCTTTAATTAAATAATCGCCCAAAAGTTTTCCCCAACTTTGTTTTTTAGTTTTATTCAGTTTTGCATAGCCATAGCCGGGAAGATCCACAAAATAAAATTGCTTGTTAACTTCAAAATAATTAATTAACTGAGTTCTTCCGGGGGTGGAAGAAGTTTTTGCAATTTTTGAATTAACCAAAAAATTAAGCAAGCTGGATTTTCCAACATTGCTTCTGCCAACAAAAGCATATTCATTTTTATCGGTTAAAACATCGTTTAAGTTTGCAACACTTTTAATAAATTTAATGTTTGTGATTTTCATAAAATAAGTATATCTTATTCAAATAAAAAATTCAAGCAAGTTTATTTAACAAAAATTGTTTTATTTTCATAATTTATAGTGTATGGGTCTAAATAAATATGGAGGTAAAACAAATGTCATTTTATTCATCAACAAAGTTAGATAGATTTCCTGGCGCAATTTGTGGCAATCCAACACATGGAATTTGTGAAAGAGTTTGCATTCAAACAAACAAAGTTTTCGATGCATGTATAAGCCAAACACAAGAAGAAAATTTAACTGTTGCAATAACAAATTTAACACCAGCAAATCCAACAGAACCACTAACTTTTGTTAGTCTTGCAGGCAGTCAAAACTTTGCAACAATAACAAATCTTGTTGTTGATAGGTTTGAAGATAAGCCAAATTTTGCAAGAGTAAGTTGTAATGTTGAAATTCCAGTAACAGTTACATATACAGATGCAAATGGCGTAACTGGAACAGGCACATCAACAATAGTTGTGCCAAAAGATGTTATTCTTTATGTGCCACAAGCATCAATCATACCATATTCAATAAATGCCTTTGGTGCGGTTGTTAGCCCAGAAGGCACTTACACTGGTGATTTCACCTTTAATGTTACTGCGTGCGTAACAGTTATATTAAGGGTTGTTGTGAATGCAGAAATTCTTGTTCCATCATATGGCTATGTTCAATTGCCACCTTGCCAAGAATTTGCACCAGATCAATGTAATGGATTCTTTAATTTGCCATTATATCCAAATCAAACACCAATTAACAACACAAGACGCTAACTTTGTTTTACCATAAAAACAATCTTTATCAAAATGTCGCATTGAATTGCGACATTTTTTGTTTTTTTATGCTTGTTAACCTTCATAAAATTTGCTATACTTATAAAAATAAAAGGGGGATATTAATACATTGAAAATATTTGCATTAAGCGATTTACATTTAAGCATTAATAACCCTAAACCAATGGATATATTTGGTGGAAATTGGGATAACTATGTTGAAATTATTTGCAATAACTGGAAAAACATGGTTTCAAATGAAGATATTGTGCTTATAAGTGGTGATATAAGTTGGGCAATGTATTTGGAAGATGCAGTTGCTGACCTTAATTTTATTCGCACTTTGCCTGGCAAAATTGTTCTTCTAAGGGGCAATCACGATTATTGGTGGAAATCCATTTCAGCAGTTCGAAGCGTTTTGCCATCTAATATGTTTGCTGTTCAAAACGATAGTTTGCAGTTTGAAAACATAATTGTTTGCGGCACAAGGGGTTGGACAGTTCCTGAAAATAACGAACATAAAACTGACGAAGATGAAAAAATTTATAAAAGGGAACTAATAAGGCTTAAATTAACACTTGAAAATGCAAAATCAAAGCAAAAAAATGGCGAAAAGTTAATTTGCATGCTTCACTATCCACCATTTAACTCTAAAAGGCAAGATAGTGATTTTACAAAACTTTTGGAAGAATATAATGTAAATTATTGTGTTTATGGGCACCTTCATGGCAGTGATTGCAGGGCTGAAATAATAACGCAAAAAAACGGAATAACTTATCACTTAACCAGTTGCGATTTGGTTAATAACATTCCACAAGAAATAAATATATAAGGAAAATAAAATGGAATTTTTTCATAACCCCATAATGCTTAAAGAATGCATTGATGGTTTAAACATTAAACCAGATGGAATTTATGTCGATGGAACAATGGGCGGAGCAGGGCATTCATCTCAAATTGCTAAAAAATTAACAACAGGCACTCTTATTGGGTTCGATAAAGATGCAGAAGCAATTAATGTGTGCAAAGAAAGATTAAAGCAACATAATAATGTTAAATTTGTTAACAACGATTTTAAAGAATTCAAGAATGAAATTCTTAATTTGGGCATTGAAAAAGTTAATGGTGTTCTGTTGGATTTGGGGGTTTCAAGTTATCAACTGGATAACCCAGAAAGGGGTTTTTCTTTCAGGTTTGATGCAAGGTTAGATATGCGAATGAATAAATCACAAACACTCGATGCATTTTATGTTGTTAATAACTATCCCTACGAAAAACTTGTTAAAATTTTGTTTACTTATGGAGAAGAACAAAATGCAAAATCAATTGCAAAAAACATTGTTGCTGAAAGGCAAAAAGGCGAAATTGAAACAACTAAGCAATTGGTTGAAATAATTGAAAAAAGCGTTCCTGCAAAATATAAGTTCGGGCATATTCATCCAGCAACAAAAACTTTTCAAGCGCTAAGAATTGAAGTCAATTCTGAACTTGATAAACTTGAAGATGCACTAAAAGATATGGTTGAAATGCTTGCACCTTATGGCAGACTTTGTGTTATAACATTCCACAGCCTTGAAGATAGAATTGCAAAAAATGTTTTTTCTGAACTTGCAACAGATTGTGTTTGTTCAAAAAAACTTCCAGTTTGTGTGTGCAACCACAAAGCAACAATAAAACTTATTAACAAAAAACCAATAACTGCAAGCTTGGAAGAACAAAAAGTTAATCCACGCAGCACTTGTGCAAAGTTAAGAATTATTGAAAAATTATAACTAAAAAAGGGGGGGAATTCAATATGACAACCACTGAAATTGAAACAGAAGTTGAAGTTGCAAAAGAAACTAAAACAAAAAGTGAAACTCAAACAGAAAAACCTGAAACTGTTACTTACGCAGATGTTGAAGCACTTAACGAAATTGCAATTGCAAAAAGCAAACAATCAAATGCATATACTTCACAAAAGTTTGAAGAAGTTAAAAGTGAATATTCCACTATTGAACAAAACAACACCCCATTAAATTCAGTTAATGAAATTAATAAACATAAAACCAATAATGAAGTTGCATATTTACCTAAAAAACAAAATAAAAATAATTATACCTTAAAAAATGCAAGGATTAAAAATTTCATTATTTGTGCAAGCATAGTGCTTTGTTTAAGTGTTGGATTGGTTATTTATAACGCAGTTCAAATAACATTAACAAACATGCAAATTGCCAGCATTGAAACACAAATTTCAACAGGCAGTGCAAACTATGAAAGTGCATTAAAGCAATTAAAAAAATTAACCAGTGCCGAAGAAATGCAAGAACAAGCCATTGATTTAAATATGGGCGAAGCAAATCAAACAATTTCAGCAGATTTAATTGAAACTCGTTCTGAAATTAATTCGCAAAACAAAACAAACTGGTTCAACAAACTTTGCAATTTTTTAAGCACAATGTTTAAATAAAAATCTTAGTTTAACTAAGATTTTTTTTGTTGGCTATTATAAACAACTCCAATCCAATTTTATATCAGCACACCAAACGCACATTCGTGCTGGACTCTCGTTCACTTAATGCGTCGTTCGCTACAAGAGTAACATAGTAGTGGTAACATTATTTCATTCTCGAAGCCACTCGCCATTCCTTGTCATTCTTGGCACCACCCCCTCATATAATTCTCAGAGCCATTCTACCTGTTTTTGTCATTCTTGCAAGGCATTTATGCCGCAGCGAGAATCCAGCGAAGCGTAAAACACAAAAGCTATACTTACAAACCATTCACAATTCTCACTTCCGCCGTGTCATTCTTGGCTCTGCCCGAGAATCCAGCGAAGTCAGTAAAGCCCCAAAGCCATACATTCAAACTAAATAACATCATTTAATAATTCTTAAATTTCATTCTGTTTCATATAAATAAACATAACATTCAAAAAGGTTGTTTATATGAGAAAATATCAAATAATATCTATTCAAAAGCGGTTGATAACAATAATTATGTTATCAACCTTTGTTGTTATGGCATTAACAATAAGGCTTTTTGTTGTGCAAGTTATAAATGGAAATGCTTTAAAAAACATGGCAATTTCACAATGGGAAAGAACATTGCCCATAACTGCCCAGCGAGGAACAATTTTTGATGCGAATGGTCTTGAACTTGCAGTTTCTTACACCACATATAATGTGTATGTAAGGGCAAGCAATGTTGAAGATAGTGTTAAAGTTGCCAGCATATTAAGCGATAATCTTGGGCTTGATTTCAACACCACTCTTCAAAAGGTAAAAGATAGAAGTTCCAGCGAAGTTCTTATTAAAATGCAAGTTGAAAAAGATGTTGTTTCAAAAATTTTAAAACAAGGGCTTAAAGGCATATATTTTGCAGAAAATAATAAGCGATATTATCCATACAATAACTATTTAACACAAGTGCTAGGTTTCACAACAATCGATAATGTTGGTCAATCTGGGCTTGAAGCATATTATAATT
Source organism: Clostridia bacterium (assembly GCA_045639255.1). GTDB lineage: Bacteria > Bacillota > Clostridia > Christensenellales > UBA1242 > JAZUCT01. The sequence goes on along the minus strand of JAZUCT010000053.1, from coordinate 8,768 downwards.
CTTATTTAACCGGAATTGATGGTTACACCATAACTGAAGGCGATGTTAGGGGCAAAGAAATAAGCACCGAAACAACAAAATATAAGGAAGGAATTGCAGGCTTAAACATTGAACTTACCATAGATATTGGTTTGCAAACATTGTGTGAACAACAACTTCCAATAATTATGCAAGAACAAAAAGCAAAAGCGGTTTCAATAACAATGATGAACCCTAAAACGGGCGAAATTTTGGCAATGGCAAGTTCGCCCAACTTCGACCTTAACAATCCACCAAGGGAAAATATTCAAGATTTATTCAGTATTTCAAAAAACAAAACTATAACCGATGTTTACGAACCAGGCAGCACATTTAAAATTTTAACAATGGGCATGGCACTTGAAACTGGTGTTGCAAAACTTACCGATATGTTCTACGACCCCGGTTACCGAATGGTTGATGGCGAAAAAATTAAGTGCTGGAAATCAGTAGGGCATGGAAGTCAAACTCTTTCACAAGGGTTGTGGAATTCATGTAATGCAGTGTTTGTGGATTTGGCACTAAGATTGGGGCAAGAAACTTTTTATGAATATCTTAACAAATTTGGCTTTGGAAAACTTACTGGCATCGATTTTTATGGCGAAAGTGCTGGAATTATAATGAACCCAAATCTTGTTAAGAATGTAGACCTTGCCAGAATGGGCTTCGGTCAGGCGGTGGCGGTTACACCATTGCAACAAATAACAGCAGTAAGCAGTGCGTTAAACGGTGGAAATTTAATGAAGTCATACTTTGTTAAAAATGTTAAAACTGCCGATGGAAAATTGGTTATGGAAAACACACCAACCGTTGTTAATAATGTGTTAAGTGCCGATACTTCCGCAAAACTTCGCACCATGTTGGAAGAAGTTGTTTCCACCACCGGAAAGTATACCTTTGTGCCGGGCTATGCCGTTTCAGGCAAAACTGGAACAACACAAAAATATAACGAAAATGGCATAAGCGGAACATATATTGCATCGTTTGTTGGTGCTTATCCTGCAAGCGACCCCGATTATATAATTCTTATTTGTGTCGATGAACCAACTGCGGGTTCATATTATGGCAGTATTGTTGCTTCACCATATGCAAAAAAGATATTTTCAGGTTTGTTTGAATATAAAAATATTGCACCCGATGATCCCGCACTTGCCAGCGAAGGATTGATTAAAAACATTGAAATGCCTTATGTTGAAGGTCTTTCGCTTGCCGAAGCAGTTGCAACCTTAAACGCACTTGGCTTGCAAGTTGAAATTGCAGGTGAAGGCGGAATTGTTACACAGCAACTTCCACCAGCAGGCACAATGCTATATAAAGGTGCAGTGGTTCAGTTAACAACTTAAACCATAAATAAAACAAATAAAAATCCAAAAACGAGTTATAAAAAATAACTCGTTTTTTTGTTAAAAAATTTGTCTTAATTTGCTAACTTAATCACAAAAGTGTTTTGGTGTTATATACTTATTTTAACAAGGGGGCAGAAATGATAAAAACACTTGGTGAACTATTTAAAAACAATTCCTTATCTAATGAAGAAAAAAATATTAAAATCGAACAACTTTCAGCACATTCAGGTTCATGCTTAAAAAACAGTTTGTTTTTTTGCATAAAAGGAACACAAGTAAATGGTGAACTTTTTGCATTTGATGCGGTTAAAAATGGTGCGGTTGCACTTGTTACTGAAAATAAAATTGAAAACATAAAAGTGCCACAAATCATTGTTAAAAATGTTCGAAGCGAAATGTCACATGTTGCAAACAAGTTCTATAACAGTGCAAATAAACTTAACATTATTGGTGTAACCGGAACAAACGGCAAAACAACAATAAATTATATGCTTCACAAAGTTTTATCGGTTTGTGGTGAAAAAGTTGGGCTTATTGGAACAAATGAAGTAATAATTGGAAACAATCGTATTCCAGCAAAATTAACCACGCCCGATCCAATTGAACTTCACAATATTTTTTATCAAATGGTTAAAGATGGAATTGAATGGGTGGTTATGGAAGTTTCAGCCCATGCAATTGCACTTAACAAACTTGATGGAATAAAATTTAAGTGCGGAATTTTCACAAATTGCACACAAGATCATCTTGATTTTTTCAACGATATGAACACTTATGAACAAACAAAAATAAGTTTTTTTAATAACCAAATTTGTGAAAGTTGTTGCGTTAATGCAGATAGCGAAACTGGAAGAATTATTGCCCGAACAACAAACATAAACAAATGCGCAACTTATGGCATCGATAACCCCGCAAATTGTTTTGCAATAAACATTTCACAAAACCTAACAACTTCAAATTTCACAGTTAACATGTTCGATGAAATTGCAGAAATAACATTAAATATGGGTGGCGAGCATAATATATATAATGCACTTGCCTGCATAAGTTGTTTGGGGCTTTTAGGTTTCACAATTGAAGAAATAAAAAATGGTTTAAGCAAATTCAAAAGTCCATCTGGCCGATTTAACATAATAAAAAATAAGTTGGGCGCAACCATAATTCTTGATTTTGCACACACGCCCGATGCACTTATAAAAATGTTCAAAGCAACAACACCATTCAAAAAGAATCGAATAATAACAGTTTTTGGTGCAACTGGCAACCGCGATAAACTAAAACGAAGTTTAATGGGAAGCATTATTGAAAGTTACAGCGATGTTTTCTTTTTAACAACTGACAGCCCCGATAACGAAAACCCAGAAATAATAGCAAATCAAGTGCTTTCAGGAATAAAAAATAAAAATATTGTTAAAGTTAATTTAAACCGTGCAAGTTGCATTAAAGAAAGCATAAATTCACTTCAAAAAGGTGATATTTTGCTTGTTCTTGGCAAAGGCACTGAAAAATATCAAATTGTTAACGGAAAAAAACTTCCATATTGCGATGAAGATGAAATTTTAAAAGCATTAAAAGAAAGGAATTAAACCTTATGAATAACATTATGTGGGCAAGCCTTGTTGCCTTAATATTGGGTTTTGTTATTGCACCCATAGTTATTAAAACATGCAAAAAACTTAAAGCAGGGCAAAACATTTTGGAATATGTAACTTTGCACTCGTCAAAGCAGGGCACACCAACCATGGGCGGGTTTATTTTTATAATTCCAACAGTGTTTGCAAGTTTATTGTTTTTTTCAGGTAACTCAACACTTGCAAAAGTTTGCCTTGCAGTTATGGTGGGTTATGCAATAATTGGTTTTCTTGATGATTTTATAAAAATAAAATATAAGCACAACGAAGGCCTTAAACCATATCAAAAAATAATTTTTCAACTTATAATTGCAACCATAATTGCTGTTTTTTGCTATAAAAACATATATATTGGAACAGATATATATGTGCCATTTTATAGCGGAACACTTAATCTTGGTTGGTTAATTATTCCTTTCATAATAATTTTATTTCTTGCAACCACAAACAGTGTTAATTTAACCGATGGGTTAGATGGACTTGCTGGCAGTGTTACCGCAGTTGTTTGCATTGCCTTAACAGTGCTTATTTCAATAATAATTGCCATTGTAAGTTACACCGCACTGGATTATATTGAAGAATTGCAAAACATAATGCTTGTGCTGTGTGTAACTTGTGCAAGTTTGGTTGCCTATTTATGGTTTAATGTTCACCCCGCAAAAATATTTATGGGTGATACGGGCAGTTTGGCTTTGGGTGGATTAATTGCCAGTGTTTGTGCAGTAACAAAAACAAGTTTGTTTATTTTGCCAATAGGCATTATGTATGTTATTTCCAGCCTTTCAACAATAATTCAAGTGGCATACTATAAAAAAACAAAAAAACGAGTTTTTCTTATGGCGCCATATCATCATCACTTGCAAATGAAAGGGTTGAATGAAACAGCAATCTGCAACATATATATATTAATAACATTCGGTGTTTCGGCAATAGTGTTGATTTCACAAATGTTAATATGTGGCGTGTTGTAGGTTAAAAATGAAAGAACTTAAAAATAAAAATGTTTTAATATATGGAATGGGCAAAAGCGGAGCAAGCGCAAAAGCCCTTCTTTTGTTGCATGGTGCAAATGTTTTCTGTTGGGACGATAATTTAACAAGTCAGGAATTTATTAAAAATATAACCGATAAAAACTTTATATCTTCACTTGATTTATGTGTTGTAAGCCCAAGCATTTCAATAAATAATAAATATTTAAAACTTCTTAAACACAAAAAGGTTGAAATAATAACTGAAACAGAACTTGGTGCAATGTTTTGCAAATCAAAAATAATAACCATAACTGGCACCGATGGAAAAACCACATCAGTAAGTTTGTTAACCGAAATTTTAAACAAAACAAACACCCCTTGCTGTGCAGTAGGTAATATTGGCTATCCATTAAGTCAATATGTTTGTGATAACAATAACGAAAAATTTGTTGTTTGCGAACTTTCAAGTTTTATGTTGGAATATAAACCAAACATTCAACAAGATATCAGCATTGTGCTTAATGTAACAAGCGACCATTTGGATAGGCATAAAACCTTAAAAAATTATATAAAATCAAAACAAAATGCAGTTAAATTTTTAAAAAACACAGCATATTGCATTTTAAATTTTGATAATAAGCACACACGAAGAATGGAAAATTTAACAAAAGCACAAGTGTTTTTTGTTTCAATTCAAAACAAAGTTAAAGGTTGCTTTGTTGAAAATAATTATATCTATTTTAACAATGGAATTGAAACATTTAAAATAATGCACATTAACAAAATAAAACTAATGGGCAAACATAATTTATATAATGTTCTTTCGTGCATATGTGCTTGCCTTATTCTTGGCATAAACATAAAAAATATTATTTCTGCTGTTTCAAAATTTAAACCACTTCCGCACCGAATGGAATATGTTGCAAAAATAAATAATGTTAGTTTTTATAACGATTCAAAATCAACCACAACAGAAAGTTGTTTGTGTGCAGTTTCTTGCTTTAATAAAAACCTTGTTTTAATTCTTGGTGGAAAAAACAAAAATGCAAATCTTAAAAAATTATGCAAGCAACTTATTTCAAAAGTGAACCATATAATTCTGCTTGGCGAAACTTCTTATCAGTTAAAAGATATTCTTGAAAAACTTAATTTTAAAAACTATACTTTTGGCTATACTTTGACCAATTCGGTCAAAAAGGCATATAAAATCGCCTCATCTTATTCTGGCAATTCAACGGTGTTGCTTTCACCAGCATGTGCAAGTTTTGATTTGTTTTCAAGCTATGTTCATCGTGGTGAAAAATTTAAAGAGGAGGTGCAAAAATTAAAAAATGAAACAAAAATATAGGTTTTTTTTAATTTTTTCAGTGTTTTTGCTTGTTTTTATAGGAATTTTATTCGTTTATTCTGCAAGTATGTATTCTGCACAAGTTAACTATAACAATCAGTTTTACTTTCTAATTAAACAAATAATTGGCGCTATTCTTGGCACAATTGGATTAATATTTTTTTCAAAGTTTAACTATTTAAAATTAAAAAAGTTTGGCACACTTGCAGTTATAATTTCTTTTGTTTGTTTAATTTTGGTTTTCATTCCATTCATTGGTGTTGAAAATTATGGTGCAAAAAGGTGGATTGGATTTGGTCCAATAACTATTCAAGCAAGTGAAATTGCAAAATTTGGTTTCATTTTATTTTCAGCAAGTTATCTTTCAAAACATTTTGAAAAAGCAACAAGTTTTAAAACATTAATTCCAGTGCTTTTGGTTGGTGGTGCAATGTGTGTTTTAATTTTGCTTGAACCAAACATGAGTGTTGCAATTTGCCTTGCTTTAACTTTGGTTGTTATGTTGTTTGTTGGCGGAATGAGGTTTAAGCACATGGCAATCCTAGGTGGAATGGGTGCATGTGCAATTCCAGTTTTAATTTTTGCTGAACCTTACAGAATAAAACGCCTAATGGCATTTTTAAATCCATGGGCAAGCCCGCAAGGTGAAGGGTTCCAACTTATTCAATCCTTATACAGTCTTGGTGCTGGTGGTTTATTTGGGGTTGGACTTTTCAATTCAAAACAAAAATATTTGTTTTTGCCATTCAGTGAAAGCGATTTCATTTTTTCAATAATTGGCGAAGAAATTGGCTTTGTTGGCTGTGTTTTAGTTCTTGCAATTTTCATGGTTGTTATAATTAATGGCATAAGAATTGCTTTTAACTGCAAGGAGCGATTTGGTTGTTATTTGGCAACTGGCATAACTTGTATTATTGCAATTCAAGTTTTTATTAATGTCGCAGTTGTTACCGGCTCAATCCCACCAACAGGCTTGCCACTGCCTTTTATTTCTGCTGGAAGTTCTTCATTAATTGTTTTTATGAGTGCAATTGGAATTTTAAACAATATAGCAATACAAAGTAAATAAAGAATAAATTAACTTAAATTTAATTAAAATGCATAAAAATTTTTATGCATTTTTATTTTTTATGTTATAATTAATAAAGGGAAAAATGATTAATGTTAAAAATATACTTTGAAAAGTGAAATTTGTATGGTAAAATAAAAGTGATATTTATTTTTTGGAGGTAAGTATGAAAACAAAAAGATTTAATCTTTTAACATTATTTTTAATATTCATTATGATTTTGTTTGTTGGTTGTAATAAGTTGGCTGATCCAACGTCTACTATAGAATCAAACAAACTTAAAAACGAAATTACAAAGATTTTTGAACAAACTCATTATGTAAACAGGGCTAGTCAAGATGCACAACCATTGTCTTTATTGTCTTTAAATGCTGGAAGAGTTTATGCAGAAGAAGCAACACAAAATTTATCAGAAAAAATTGACAATTGTAATTCTGATATTCGTGGACTTTATGATGATGCTTATGCCGAATTAAACAATGAAGACGCAACTGAAATTATTGATTTAACAGTTGCCAATAAAAATGGTATTACTAGTGAAATGTTAAGACATAACATCATGTTTTTAACAACTGTTCAAGGTTTGTGTGATGTTGTAGGCGACGAAATTTTAATTAACACATATTCTATAAATAGTGGCAATATGGATATGCGTTATAGTGTTAAATTTAATACTGAATATTCGTTAAATATGTATGCAGAAACAAATAGTTCAATGGTTGGCAATATTTTAACTGCTTTTAAAGAGTATGAAACAGACAAGGTTTATTGTTCGTATGTGTTTTTTGATACATCTTTAGAAGAAGGCAAAAATTATGTATGCGTGGGTTATTTAGACACAAATTATGGTTTAATGATGGCTGAAATTGAACTTACAGGCGATTTTGCCAATTTTGAAACAGATACAAATGCAAAGGTTACAAGCTTTAAAGCATGTTTGTTTGATGAGGATAAGTATATTGTTGCTGAAAACACTGATAATTTGGCAGATATTATTGCTTTTGTTCAAACAAATTTGGGTGTAAACAAATCTGTTTATAATGCTTCCGTTGCAAACATACAAACACAAAAATTAAGCAAAGCTCAAATGAATAAGTTACAGGAAAAAACTTCAAACTATCAATATGAAAGTCCATTTTATCAAACTTCACAAGTAAATGCTAGAAAAACTTATACTATTCCAGAAGGTGTAACGGCTGTAACTAATTATACAATTCCTGCAACAAAAAAATTAATAATTCCAAAAGAGGTTGTGTCAATTAGTTCAAGAGCACTTATGTATCCTGACCTTTTGGAAGAAATTGTTTTTGAAGATGCTCAAAATGGTGCATTGACGACAATTGGTGATGAAAATGATTACTTTTTCTTGAGTTTTACAAAAGTTAAAAATTTTGTTTGCCCTCCAACGGTTACAAAATTAAGATTGGGCTTCTTTCATCTTGCAACAAATATGGAACTTTTAGATTTAACACAAGTGAAAGGTTTCGTTTTGACTAACAATGGCAAAGAAACTGAATCGCCTAGCTTTAACATTAATAGATATGAAAATGTAAAAGAAATGGGTTACATCAAAAACTTAAAATTACCAAAAGAACATGATATTGATGTATCGTTGTATTATGATTTAGATGTGGGGTTTCTATTGGGTGAAGGAACAAATACTGAACATTCAATATACATTCCAAAATTTAGTAATGTAACTTGTGATAGATATTCTACTGAATATAAAACTTATGTTCAAGAACTTGGCTATACATACACAACAAATATTGTTGAAAATATTTATATTAATTATAGAGAATTCTTTTCTCCTAAAAGAGGATTTTCAGCAAGAAACTTGTTTGTTAATTCTAATTCGTTATACTTTGCAAAAGTTTCCAATGTTTATGTTGCCGAGAATTGTTACACTCAAACAAAAAATGAAATTAAATTACAAGAAGAAAATTGTCAATTAACAGATGCAATCCCAGTGTATATGATTGTTGAAAATTGGTCTAACAAAAATGTTAAATACAACAATGTTTACAAGATACATAAATTAGAAGGTTGCACATTATCAGATACAGAAATTGATCAATTTTCTATTACAAAATATGTAGGTGAATTAACATGGGTTAAACTGCAGTTTTATTTTAATGCTAACACGATGGTTATGATTAAAGGTGAAACATCTCAAGAAAACTACACTCTTGTAAAAAATGGTGAAAAATATTTTATTTATCAAAATGATAATCCTATTAATGACTATGTTGTTATTAATACTAACAAAATTTCATATTTTAAAGTTATTTCAAACATGAATATTGCAATTGAGTTAGATTTTGAAATTGTTGTTTAAATTTTATTATAAATTTATTGAAAAAACAAGAAATGATTTTATCGATT
>JAZUCT010000052.1:0-14114 GCA_045639255.1 Clostridia bacterium | reverse complement strand
AATATTAGTTTTTATTTTTTTATTGATTTTTATTAAAATAAATTATATAATTTTATTGTTTTTAGTTTGGCCCTATCGTCTATGGGTTAGGACATGAGCCTCTCACGCTGACAAGTTGGGTTCGATTCCCAATAGGGTCACCATACAGACACTCATTATAAAATGGGTGTTTTTCTTTTATTGCTTTGGGAATCGAATTAAGGAGAAAATTTGCTTTTTTGCAAATTTCCCGTAGGGTAAACAGTGATTATTCACTGTTCGAAATATCCAATTTTGCAAGTGAATAAACAAAAAAATATGCACAAGCGTGCATATTTTTTATCTTTTAATTTTATCGCGGTTATCTTCAACTTTAACTCTTCTTTTGTTAGAGTTTGCAATTTTTCTTTGTTTTACATAGAATCTTATTGTATCGTATAAGTTAATGAATTGGAAAGTTAAAATTATTGCAGCAGGAACAAGAACAATAAATGTGAAACCAACAATATTTTGTGCAATCATTAAGAATGAACCAATAAATAAGTCCTTACCAGCATCTATTCCTTTTATTGAAATATTATGATCTCTAGTATATTGAATTTCTTTACCTAATTCAATTTTTGAAATTTCAGAAAGAGTATCGTTCATTCTGTCTATTTCAAAAAGAATGATTGGATCTCCGGTTGTTGCATCTGTATATGTTGTTGTTACTCGATGGAATTGAAGGTCTTTAACACCATCTGCCCTTCTATATTCAACGCAAATAATATCGCCTTCTTTAATATCGCTAAGATCTACTTCTTTTACAACCCTTACTGAACCAGTTTTATAACCTTCATCAACTGCAATATCTTCTGCCACTTTATAATAAATTAAATTTGCAAATGATGTGTGACCAACTTTTGATGTGCAAATGCCACTGAATGCAAGCAATGCCCAAACAAGCATGAAAGGAATTGCCATATAGAAAACAATGTTGTTAAGTTTTTTAAATAATGGGCTTCTTTCTTTAATTCCATAGCGTTTGTTATCTTTGGCTTCTTTAACAAGAGATTTATCAACCATTGTGAAACCAACTTGAACTTTGTTATCTTCTTCAGCTTCAACACCATCTTTTGAAATCATAACAGGTTCATCGTTAACAACTTGAACTTTTGAAGTGTAAACATAGTTATTAATTGTTTCAGCTTTTCGTTTTTTTGCAACTTCAAGTTTTTCTTCTGCGGATTTCTTATCTTGCTTTAACTGATTTATTTCTTCATTTTTTTCTTGAACTGCTTTTTCTTTATCTTTTTCAACTTGATTTTTTTGTTCTTTAAGCATTTCAATTTGCTTTTCTTTTTCTTTTGCAAGTTCTTCGCTGTGGCGTTGTTGATTTTCAATTTTTTCTTGCTTTTCTTTTTCAAGTTGGTCTTTAAGTTCAGCCTTTTCTTTTTCGTGTTGAGCTTTTAGTTCGGCCTTTTCTTTTTCAATGCGTTCAAGTTCGGCCTTTCTTTCTTGCTCTTTTCGCTCTTGTTCGGCTTTAAGTGCATTTTCCCTTTCTGCTTTTTCTTTTTCCGCCAAAAGTGCTTGTTGTGCTTTTTCTTTTTCAAGGCGTTCAAGTTCGGCTTTTCTTACTTGTTCTTCTTCGGCCCTTTTCTTTGCCCTTTCTTGTTCCCTTTGTTTTCTTAATTCTTCTAACTTATCATTAGATAATCCGCCTGCCATTTTTCATTCTCCTTTTCGTTTGAATTTAACCTTGTAATTTTTGCATTTCAATGTAAGCATCAATAATTTGTTGAAGTGTTGCACTTGCAATTGCTTCTTTTTTTGTTTGTGTTAAACTTGCGTCTGCCCATAAATCTTCAAGATTAACAAGTCCCCATTCTTCAAGTTTGCTTATTTTTTGATTTGGAATATCAAGTGCTTCAATATCGGCAACCAAAGTTTGCAATGTTGAATTTTTAAGTGCCACTAAAATTGATTTATCAGTTTCTTGAACACCTGTAAGTTCACCAACTGTAAGGCTGTTAAGTTTTGTTTCAAGGTTGGTTAATTTTGTTTCTGCAAGCAAACCAAGAATGCCTGCATCTTTTAATCTTTGTTGATATTGTTGTTCTGTTTCACCTTGTTGTTTTGAAAGCCCAACAAAATTTCCAATTGTTGCATTTTGTAAGGCGTATGCAAGATTTTCATTTCCATCGCCGTTAAGTGGAATGTTCATAAAATCTTTTAGTGCTGTTACAGAAGATAAATCGATTCCAAAATAAGTGTTAAGATCTGTTAAAGTTAATGCAGATACATCAAGTTTTGAACTTATTTCGTTAAGTGCTTCAAGAAGTGGTTTTGCCTTAACATTGTTAATAAGTGGAATATCTGGAAGCGTGATGTTAACAACCTTTTGCAAATCTTCAAGTGAAAATTCGCTTATTAGGGTTGAAAGTTCGTTTGAAAGTTCACTAACTGGTGTTGTTTTTAAATGTGATATATCAAGGCAGTTTGCATCAATTTCTGTTGTGGAATAAATATATTTAATTTTATCGCCATCTTTTTTAAGTGCAACAGGAATTGGATTGCCCGTTAAATTTTCAACAATTCCAAAAGTGTTTTCAATTTTTTCAAGTGTTAAAGTGTTTTGATCGTTAACTAAATCGGTTGTAAGTTTTATTAAACTTTCCAAATTTTTGTTTTTAACTTCTTCGTTAACAGGAATGTTTGTTCCCACCGCACCTTCAATGGTTGAAAGTGTTATGTTTTTATAAGCATAAAAGCCCACACCAACAATGGCAACAATAAAAAATATAAATCCCAATAAAAAACCAAAAATGAAAGAACCAAAACTGCCCTTTCTAACAATTTTTGTTTTACCCGAAGAGTTTGCCATAAATTTCTCCTGTTCAATAGTTATTATATCTTAATAATTAAAAAATAACAAACAATTTTTAAGTTTATTTTATTTATTAAATAAAAAAAACACTCTAAACGAGTGAAAAATAAGAAAAAACACCTTAAATCACAATATTTACAGACCTTCGCCTTACAGTAACACATAAAATAATTATTCATTCACACTGAGAACAAGTCTGAGCATAAAGGAGCGACCAATATACTTCTTGCCCATTGCGATGCAGTGAGTGGAATGATACCACCAAATTTCACCAAACATTCAGAATGTCTTTACATATTCTTTTGGACCTTTGGCTACTTTCACAGCATTCTGCCTTATAGTTGCTTTCACAACATCAAGTCCAACAATCTTATTGGTTTTCCCTTGCATATTCTCAACACCACTTGCCAAACTGTGTAAGGGTTATTCTCCACCGGAGCGTCTATTACGATTGCGACAAAATGCCTAATTTATTAAGTTATGTGCCTGCACTAACACCATTGAATTGCCTTTTGGGCTTTTGAAACATGCTCGCACATATTTCAATGGCTGTTAAAACAACCTATCAGTTAATTTTAATCCACTCGTTGATGCCATCTGGGAACCTGTGTAGGAGGTTGTGCACCCAGATGTAAATATTGTGATTTAAGGTGTTTAACCTTAAAATGTGGCTTGATTATATAATAAATTATATAAAAAATCAAGTGTTTTTTTATTTTTTTAGAAATAATAATATAAAACTTTAACAGTTCCATATTCCTTAATTTCTGGTTCACTTAAATTTTTAAATTGCAATGTTTCTTCTTCCCTTGCACATTCCAGCACAATAAGTGCGTTTTTGTTAAGCAAATTAAGCTCTGTTAATTTTTCAATGGCAACTTTGCCAAGCCCTTTTTTAAAAGGAGGATCCAAAAGCACAACATCAAACTTAACATTTTCTTGCTTAAATTTTTCAAGCGCAACATTAAATGCGGAAGAATTAAGTTTGCAATTTTCTTGCTCACACAAAAGCATTATATTCTTTTTAATTAAATTTTGTGCAATTTTATTGTCATCCACAAAATAACAAAACTTTGCACCCCTTGAAAGTGCTTCCAGCCCCAATGCACCTGTGCCAGCAAATAAATCAAGCACAACTGCATTTTCAACTTCAAATTGAATTTTTGAAAATATGGATTCTTTAACCCTATCCAGCGTTGGTCTGGTGGATGCATTTTCAAAAGAATTAAGCACTCTGCCCTTATGTTTTCCTGCAATCACCCTCATAACTTAACCCCTTCAATTTCAAGAATTTCATAAAATTTTTGTTCTGACATAAGTTCAATATTAAGTGATTTTGCCTTTTCAAACTTACTGCCTGCATTTTCGCCATAAATAAGAACATTAACTTTCTTTGAAACACTGCTTGCACATTCGCCACCAAAACTTGAAATTATATCTTGCGCTTTGTTCCTATCCATTTTTGAAAGTGTGCCTGTTATAACAAAAACTTTTCCGTTAAAAAATGAATTATTGTTTATTTGCTTTTTTTCTTCAACATTAACACCAGCATTTAAAATTTGTTGAATAAGTTCAATGTTTTGTTGGCTTTCAATGAATTGAATAATATTTTCACAAACAACATCGCCAACATCTTTAATTTTTATAAGTTCTTCTGTTTTTGTGTTTAAAAAGTTGTTTAATGTTCCAAATCGCTTTGCCAAATCTCTGGCAGTTTTTTTGCCAACATTTAAAATGCCAAGTGAATAAATAAATTTATCTAACGCAACAAACTTTGAATTGTTAATTGCTTTAATTATATTCTGTGCTTTCTTTTCTTTAAAGCCATCAAGTGTTAACAAATCTTCTTTTGAAAGTTTATATATATCCGCCACCGTTTTAACTTGCAGTTTTTCGTTCAAAAGCAGTGCGGTTTGTTCGCTTATACCTTCAATATTCATAGCATCGCGTGAACAAAAATGAACAAGCCTTTGCACAATTTGGCTTTTGCAATGGTTATTATTTTCACAAAATAGGTTTGCACCCACTTCAACAAGTTGTGAAGAACAACTTGGACAAATTTGACAAGGTTTAATCTCTTGCGAATTTGGGCAATCTTGGGCAAGCCCCAACACTTCCGGAATAACTTCGTTGCTTCGGCGAATGAACACCCTTGCACCCTTTTTAAGTTTTTTTCTGTTAATATCGCCCATGTTATTAAGGGTTGCCCTTGTTATTGTTGCACCTGCAAGTTCCACTGGTTCAAGCACTGCAATTGGCGTAACTTTTCCCGTTCTTCCCACTTGCCAAATAACATTGTTAAGTGTGGTTGAAACTTCAAGCGCTTCAAATTTATAAGCCATTGCAAAGCGTGGAAATTTAATTGTATGCCCAAGTTGAAGTTGAATTTGCTTACTGTTAATTTTAAGCACCATTCCATCAATTAAGAAAGGCAAGTTTTTCTTAACCTTATCAACTTTTTCAATTTCGCTTTTTATATCTTTAAAACTGTTAAGAATTTTATAATATGAATTAACTTTTAAACCATTATTTTTTAAAAATTCCATAACTTCTTGTTGCGTTTTAAATTCATAATTTTCAATATATGGCACGGCATAGAAAAAAATTGTTAAGTTTCGTTTTGCAGTTTCTTTTGGGTCAAGGTTCCTTATTGCACCTGCAACACCATTTCTTGCATTTTTAAGCGGTTCGGTGGCGGTTAGGTTATATTGTTCAAGTGCTTTAAATGTCATAATTGCTTCGCCTTGAACAACAACTTCGCCTTTAAATTTAATTCTGTGCGGAACACATTTAATTGTTCTTACTTGTTCAGTAACATCTTCACCAACAATGCCATTTCCCCTTGTTGTTGCCTTAAAATATTCGCCATTCTTATAGGTTATTGCAATTGTTAATCCATCGAATTTATATTCAAGTGAATATTCTTGTTTGCCCACTTCGTTTTCAATTTTTGAAACAAAAGAATTAAGTTCTTCAAAGTTTTGGCACTTGTTAAGTGAATAAAGTGGTTTTTTATGTGTATGCTTTTTAAAACCTTTAAGCACTTCACCACCAACTTTGGTTGATGGGCTATCAGGAAGAACAATTCCTGTTTGTTCTTCAAGTGCCAACAATTCGTTATATAACTTATCCCATTCCTTATCAGAAATTGTGGGGTTATCTAACACATAATAATTGTAACTATGCTTGTTTATAACTTCAATTAATTCTTTCATTCTTTCATTTAAGTTCATAAAAATATCCTTAATCTATAAATTCAATAGGTGCAAAACCTACAATAAGATTTTTAACTCCAAAATCTTCAAAATCAATTTTAACTGTTTTTTTGCTTTCAAGTTCACTTGTGTCGGCAATAACTCCATCGCCAAATTTTGGGTGAGTTACTTTTGCGCCTACTTTAAACTTTGCAAATTCCACATTTGTTCCATTTGAAACAAACATTCCATTTGTGTTTTTAGGCTGTGTTTTAAGATTGTTAATGAACATGCTTTTAACATCTTTAACTCCTGCATTTGAAAAATGTTGTGAACCATCAAAATCGCCACTTTCATTCTTATATGATTTAAACATATTTTCAAAACCTAACTCTTTTAAAAAGTGCGATGCTGACATATATTTTCTTTCACCATACATATAGCGCGAGTTGGCTTTTGTTAAATATAACTTTTCTTCTGCCCTGGTTAGTGCAACATACATAAGCCTACGTTCTTCTTCCATTTCGTTAAAATCGTTCAATGCTCGGCTAAGTGGAAAAGCACCATCTTCCAACCCCACAACAAACACACATTTAAACTCCAACCCCTTAACTGCGTGAATTGTTGAAAGCACCACTTGATTGTTTTCTTCGTCAAGGTTATCAATATCGTTGGCAAGGGTTACGGTTTCAAGGTATTTTTGCAAAGTTGCCTGTTCGCTGTTAAGTTCTTCAAACTCTTTAACTGAACTTAAAAGTGCTTCTAGGTTTCGCATTTTATTTATGTTTTCTTCTGTTTGTTCAAGATATTGATTGCTTATTCCTGTAACAGAAATTGCATTCTCAAACAACTCTATTAAAGAATTTTTTTCGTATTTTTCCTGTAAAATTTCAAAAATTGGTGTTAAAACAGCAATTTTGTTCTTAACAGCATTGCTTAAATCAAGGTCTTTTATATTTAAAATTCCATCAAGCAAAGTTAGGTTGTTTAAAAAACAATATTCCTTAAAAGTGTTAATTGTGGCTTCGCCAATTTTGCGTTTTGGAAAACCGCATAACCTTGAAAAAGCGTCGCCATCTCGTGGATTATCTATAAGGCGAAGATATGCCAATGTGCCTTTTATTTCTGCCCTTTCAAAAAATTTAAATCCGCCATATAGTTTATATGGAATGTTATATGCCATAAACCTTTCTTCAAAACTGCGTGAAAGTGCATTAAGGCGCATAAGAACTGCACAATCTTTGAACTTATAGCCACCATTTTTAACCAAACTTAAAATGTTTCTTGCAACATAATCTGCTTCCATGGTTTCAGTGTCGGCATTATAATAAACTGGTTCTTCACCCAAATCATTTTCGGTGCGAAGTTCTTTATCTAACCTTTGAGTGTTGTTTCTTATAATTTTGTTTGCATAGTTAATTATGCGTTTTGTGCTTCGATAGTTTTGTTCAAGTTTTATAACTTTTGGGCTGAAATCTTTAATGAAATTTGAAATGTTTTGAATGTTTGCACCACGCCAACCATAAATGCATTGGTCTTCATCGCCCACAACCAAAATATTTTTATGTTTAAGTGCTAAAATTTTTGCAATATCATATTGCACTGTGTTTGTATCTTGAAATTCATCGATGGAAATATATTTGAATTTGTTTTGATAATATTCCAAAATTTGTGGATTATTTTTTAAAACCGAATATGTGAAAGTTAACAAATCGTCAAAATCAAAAGCATTGTTTTGTTTAAGTTTAAGTTGATATTCAATCATGCTTCGTTCAAAATCGTTTTTATAACTATCTAACTTCAAATAATTCTCGCAATATTCAAAAGGTGTTAAGTTTTGGTTTTTCATGTTGGATAAGTGATAAGCAAGGTTTTTTGCAAAATCTTCGCTTACCCCTGTTAAATCTTTGCAAACTTCTTTAATAAGTTTATTTTTTTCATCATCGCCATATATTGTGAACCTTGAAGTGTAGCCTTCCACCGCGGAAATGTTATCACGCAAAAAAGATGCACAAAAACTGTGAAATGTGCTTATGTTAAGCCCATAACCTTCGCCAATAAGATTAATAACTCTTTCCTTCATTTCGTTGGCTGCTTTATTGGTGAAAGTTATTGCCAAAATTTGATTAATGTTTGCCTTGCCTTGTTTAATAAGATTGGCAATTCTTAAAGTAAGAACCCTTGTTTTGCCACTGCCCGCACCTGCTGTAACAAGCACTGCACCATCAAGCGTGGTTACTGCATCAAGTTGTTCTCTGTTCAGTTTTTTAAATGAATTTTCCATTGCTTCCATAACAATTAATTATAGCACATTTATTGAATTTTGAGAAACAATATAACAAAAAACACACCTTATGGTGTGTTAATTTTTATTTTTGTTTTGTTAGCACTGTTATTCCGCCCATGAATGGAACAAGAACTTCTGGAATTTTAACACTGCCATCTGCTTGTTGATATTGTTCAACAAGTGCTGGAATAAGCCTTGATGTTGCAAGCCCACTTGCATTAAGTGTGTGCATAAATTTTGTTTTGCCAGTTTCAGCATCACGGTAACGCATGTTGCCACGCCTTGCTTGATAACTTCTTGCATTTGATGCAGAAGAACATTCTTTATATACTTCCATTGAAGGAATCCAAACTTCAATATCAGATGTTCTTGCCATGCCGTGTGAACAATCGCCAGCGGCAAGTTTTGATGTTCTGAAATGAATGCCTAGGCCTTCAACAAGTTTTTCTGCTTTTCTAACAAGTTCTTCAAAGGCTTTATCGCTATCTTTTTCGGTTGTGTATTGGAACATTTCAACTTTATTAAATTGATAGCCCCTTATCATGCCCCTTTCTTCTGTGCGGTAACTGCCTGCTTCACATCTGTAACAAGGTGTGTAAGCAAAATATTTTTTAGGCAAATCTTTTTCGTTAAGAATTTCGTTGCGGTGATAGTTAACAAGTGCGGTTTCTGCTGTTGGAAGCATGAATTTGCCTGATTTCTTTTCTTCGCCATTTAGCCAGAAAACATCTTCTTCAAATTTAGGGAACTGACCTGCTGTGAAACCACTATCATAGTTAAGCATATGTGGTGGCAACATAAATTTATAGCCATCGTTAATATGTGTTGTTATGAAATAGTTAAGCAACGCCCATTCCAGCCTTGCACCAAGATCGGTGTAGAACCAAGTGCCACGGCCACTAACTTTTGCAGCCCTTTCATAATCGATAAGACCTAAACTTTCACAAAGTTCAACATGGTCCTTAATTTTAAAATCGAAAACAGGTTTTTCTTTGAAATAATAAACTGCTTGATTATTTTCTTTTTCGCCTGGCAACAAATCATCGTCTGGAAGATTTGGCAAGGTTGCAACAAAACTGTTAATTGAATTTTCAATTTCAGCAAGTTGTTTATCAAGCACTTCAATTTTTAAGTTAATTTCTTTAACTTCTGCAAAAATTGCTTGAATATCACCACCCGCTTTTTTAACTTGTGGCACCGAAGCTGAAAGTTTGTTTTTTTCTGCTTTTAAGTTTTCACTTTTAACAATAAGTTTTCTGCGTTGTTCCATTTGTTTTAAGGTTTCAGTGAAATCCACATTCCAACCTTTCTTTTTTAATGCAGCAACAACATAATCTGTGTTATCACGAATTAAATTTAAGTCTAACATAATTTATCCCTTTTATATAAATATAATAAATTATAAACCAATAACAAAAAAAAATCAAACATAAACACTTGTTTTGTTTGACTTTAATTGTTCATTAATTATTTAAACCACTTGCTTGTTTTCTTCAATTTGTTTTTTTATTTCGTTAAATTTTGCACTTAGGTTAAGCATGTATCTTTGCTTTTCTTCATCGTTTAAACTGTTAAACACTTTCATGTCGGTAAGTTCAGCAAGTGGACAAATTGTTTCGCTGTTTAAAATATCTGCAACTTTATTATAAAGTTCTGCTTCGTTGTTGCAAATTCTTTTAACTTCAACTTCAAGGTTTGAAAACACACCACTTAAAAGTTTAAATTTGCTTTTAACCTTTGATGTTTGCCTAAACCTTGCATAGTTGTTTGATTTTAATCTGTTTTTAACACTGTTTATGTAACTTTTAAAATTGAATTCTTCTGTTTCTTGCATAAAATTTTCTCCTTTTATTTACATAGTAATTTTAACAAATAAAAGGATTATTTTTTAAAAAACAGAATTGCAATTTTTGTTGCATAAAGTGCTTATTTTGGCGAAAAAAACAAAAAAGGTGCTTATTTTGTTAATAAGAACCTTTAAATTTTTATTTTTTTCTTCGTTTAAGTTGCGACCATAAAATTGTTGCAACTTGAAGCGGAATGCCTAAGAAATATATTGTCCAAATATTATTTCCAAAGTTAAGAAATTGAATATGAACTGATGCAAGAAGCGACCACACCAAAAGCGATATTATAACAAAACCCCAAACACGCCTTCCCCAAATGCAGTTAAAAATTAATAAAACAATGAAAGAAATTGGAACTGCCCAAATAAAAACAGTCCAAATATTTTGGCTATTTATTATTTGAGTTTGAACATAAAAAATGGTTGCAGTTAACCAAACAAGAGAAATTGCAAGCAAGGTTATTATTGATTTGTTCCACTTGTTATAATTAATTTCTTTTATTGATTGCTTTGAAAGTTCTTCAAATGGTTTTGAAACCAAATCGTCAATGCTTACTGAAAAGAAGTTTGCAATTTGCACAAGAGTTTCAACGTCTGGAATTGCATCACCATTTTCCCACTTTGAAATGGTTTTATCGGAATAACTTAATTGTTCTGCCAATTCGCTTTGTGTTAACTTGCGTGACTTTCTTAACGCAACAAGATTTTTTGATAATATTTGTTTTAATTCACTCATGATTTAATTTTAACAAAATTAAATTAAAAAGTAAAACAAAATTGACAATTCTCGCCTTACGAGAGTTAAATTTTTCAATTCTTGTCAGAAAAGAATTTAAAAACAAAACTCTCCCGACACATTTTAAGAACGAGAATTTAATTTTTTAATTTTGGTTGAAATTAATTAAACAAAAAAATATAATATTATTGTGAAAATTGCAAAAACAATGTTTGCAATTAATTAAATTAACTTTAATATTAAATTACAAAAGGAAAGATTATGAAAAATCAAAATAATAACATTTCATTGTTTTTTGCAGTGGATAATAACTATTGCCCTTTTCTTTCAATAACATTGGATAGCATAACTGCAAATTGCAATAAAAATTTAAAATATGATGTGTATGTTTTAACAACAGGCACAAGCAAAGAAAACTATAACATAATTTCTTCCCGACTTCCTGAAAATTTTTCAATTAACTTTGTGGACATGACTGAAAAACTTGAAAAGTTCAACGAAAGTTTGCACACAAGAGATTATTATTCAAAAACAACCTATTACCGATTGTTTATTCCTGAAATGTTTCCGCAACTTAAAAAAGCACTTTATTTAGATAGCGACATTATTGTGCTTGGCGATATAAGTGAACTTTATAACACCGATTTAACAAACAATCTTGTTGGTGCAATTCCAGATTCGGCTGTTCAAAACACACCAGTTTTTAAAGAGTATGTTGAAAAAGTTATTGGTGTTGAAAAACCAACTAACTATTTTAATGCAGGTGTTTTGCTTATGAACCTTGAAGAAATGCGTAAGTTCAACTTTGAAAACAAGTTTTTAGATTTGCTAAAAAAATATAAATTCACCGTTGCACAAGACCAAGATTATTTGAATGCAATTTGCTTAAACAAGGTTGCTTATTGCGATTATTCTTGGAATGCAATGCCAATTCCAAACGATTGTTTCAAACCAACAGAACTTAATTTAATTCATTTTAACATGCTTTGGAAACCTTGGATTTTTGAAAACACAATTTATGAAGAACACTTTTGGAAATATGCCAACAAAAATCCTTTCATTAAAAACATTATGGAAATAAAAAATTCTTACACCGAAGAAATGAAACAAAATTCGCTTGCAGGTGGCGAAGCACTGCTTAAACTTGCAAAACAAGAGGCCGACAGCCCAAACAATTTTAAAAACAAATTTTTGAAAAAGTAAGGTGATAAAATGCCAGAGATTAACAAAGAAAGGCTTGAAATTCTGAAAAAAATTGAAGAATATGAACAACAACAGTTTTTTGATACTGATGTTGAAAACGATCCACCATCTTCACCACTTATGCCCGAAAATGTGGATTATTTAAGAAAAAAACTTAAAAATAAAATTTTAAGTTGTGCTGTTAATAAAAAAGCAGATAAAGCCATTAAGGGCTTGATTGATGCAAAACAACTTATAATTAAAGATGTTATAGGTGCAGAAAATATTAAAAAAATTAAAGGAAGTGCCTTTATAACAAGCAATCACTTTCATATTTTTGAAAACATGGCAATTTATGAAGTTTTTAAAAAATATGGCTTTAAGAAAAAATTTTGGAGAGTTATTCGCGAAGGTAACTTCACTGCCCCACCAAAGGGATTTGATATGTTTTTTAAGCACGCAAACACTTTGCCATTAAGCAGCAATATGCACACAATGCAAAAATTCTTTAAAGCAATTGAAACCTTAACACAAAAATCAAACAACTATATTCTTATGTATCCAGAACAATATATGTGGTGGAACTTTAAAAAACCAAGACCTTTTAAAGATGGCGTGTTTAAGTTCGCATATAAATTTAACACACCAATTATTCCTTGCTTTATAACAATGGAAGATAGCGATGTGCTTGATGGTGACGGACTTCCAGTTCAAGCCTACACAGTTCATATTATGCCACCAATTTATCCAAATAAAGAAATTGGTGCAAAGCAAAATATTGAACAAATGAAACAACAAAACTTTGATTTATGCAAAGAAGTTTATGAAAAAGTTTATAACAAAAAATTAACCTATTCAAAAGAGAATTAATTATGTTAACAATTTTAATTTTTGCAATAACTGTTATTTCAGCAATTGCACTTAATTTAATTTTTAATATTAACAATCTTTCACCAACCTATATTATTATTGCGTTGGTTTTTGGTGTTATAATATGCATGGCAATTAATGCTGTTGTTGCAACAATTGTTTGCAAATGCGTGCCTGAAAAGTGCTTTTTGCCAAACAAAAAAATGTTTCAAGTTTCAAAGTTTGAACGAAAGTTTTATAACTTTATTAAAGTTAAAAGTTGGAAAGATTCAGTTTTAGAATTGGGTTCGCTTAACGGTTTTAAAAAAAATAAACTTGCTAACCCTAACGATAACACTTACATAGAAAAATTCATTATTGAATGTAACCGTGGATATTTAACACATTTATTAAGTATTTTCTTGGGTAGTTTAATTATATTTGCTTACCCTAACAACATTAAAATTTGCATAGGTGTTCCAATTTTGTTTGCAAACTTTTTAATTAACTATATGTCGGTTGCAATTTTAAGATATAACATTCCTAAGCTTCAAGTGCTTTTAAAACGCAACGAAAAACATAAAAACAACACCGAAGAACAAAAATGCAGTGTTTAACCACTGCATTTTTTTATTTTCAAAAATTTTGCTTATTTTTTATTTTTCAATTTCGTTTGCATTTTCTAACAAATAATCTTTAATAACTTCATTGGAATATGCACAGTTACTTAAATCGACAACATCATAGATTCCACTTGTTTTTCGTTGAGAAATTCTTAAATCCATGTAAGAACATTTGTTATTCATAAACGATTCAAGCTTAACATTTGTTAAATAAATAATTCCATTAACATTTACTGCATTTCCGGTGCAAAAATCAATAGCTTCATTATTTTCATTATATGTTTCAATGGCATATTGATTATCTTTAACTTTAATTCTAAAATTTTTTGTTATATCTAAATTATAATATCCATTAAAATGCATGTCTAAATTTTCAATATTGTTGCATTCAAAAATTTTTATTATATCTTCTTCGTTAATACCTCTGTTTCTATAATAAACACTGCTATATTCCACCAATTTTTTGTTATGATATGAATAATATTCTTTTGCATAGTTATTAATTAACTGCTTAGATTTAACAATAAAATTTTGTTTTTCTTGTGAGTTTTT
>JAZUCT010000051.1:0-7000 GCA_045639255.1 Clostridia bacterium | reverse complement strand
TAATTATTTTTATTAAACTTTAATGTTTCACACAAAATTTGATAAATTCAATTAAAAAACAACAAAAAATCTTAAAAAATCACATTTTTCTTTATTTTTTTAGGAAATTTTTATCAATTAAAAATCAATAAGAAAAATTTTCTTAAAAGTTTCACAGGTTAATTTTTTTGTGAAACATATATTTTTTTAAAAAACATGGCATTGACATTTTTTGGTTTATTATTTATAATTATTATTAATATATAAAAGGGAAGTGAACTATGTTTTCAGCACAAGATAAAGAAGATTGGCTTAAAGCAAAAGATATGTTAGAAAAAAACATGAGTGTTATTGCTTTTGATTTATGGATTAAAAAACTTGAAATTATTGATAAGCAAGATCAGGTTGTTATTTTATCGGCAACAACTCAAACCATGATTAACATGATTAACGATAAGTATGCAAGTTTTGTGCTTAAAGCAATTAACGAATGTTTAACCGATGCGAAAGATTTTAAGGTTATTCTTGAAAGTGAAGTTGAAGAATATTTAAAAGAAACAAAAAACGATAACACAACAAAACTTAACAAACCTAAAATGTCGCTTGACCCAAAATACGCAAAATACACATTTGATAATTTTGTTGTTGGCAAATGCAATAACATTGCTTACACCGCTTGCAAAAATGTTGCTGAAAATCCAGCGGGCTTGCTTAACCCATTATTTATTTATGGTGGAGTTGGGCTTGGCAAAACACATTTATTGTTATCAATTGGAAACTATGTTCAACAACACAACCCAGAAGCAAGGGTTTGCTATAACACATGTGAAGGTTTCACAAATGATTACACTGCAAGCATTCGTAACAGCAAAGACCGTTCACCATATTCATTCCGTGAAAAATATAGAAATGTTGATTTATTGTTGATTGACGATATTCAATTTATTCACAACAAAGAAGCAACACAAGAAGAATTTTTTCACACATTTAACGATTTGTTTCAAAATAACCGCCAAATTGTTATCACTTCCGACCGTCCACCACACGAAATTGCAACTTTGGAAGCAAGGTTAAAAAGCCGTTTTGCAATGGGATTTATGCAAGACTTGCAACAACCTGATTTTGAAACAAGGCTTGAAATTTTAAGAAAGAAAGCCGAAATTGAAAAATTCACAGTTAACGAAGAAGTGTTGGAATATATTGCCGAAAGGGTTGAAAACAACATTCGTGAACTTGAAGGGGTTTTAATTAAAGTTGTTTTCTATGCAAAAATTTCTGGCCGAGCAGTTGCAACCTTAACCGATGCCCATGAAGCATTAAAAAATCAAATTCAAGAAAATGCCGAAGGTTTAACATTGGATAAAATTTGTGATGCAGTTTGCAACTATTATAATGTTACAAAGCAAGAACTTGTTGGCAAGAAAAAGAACAAAGAAATTGTTGACCCACGCCAAATATGCATGTATTTAATAACCGAACTTATGGATACACCACTTAAAGTTATTGGCAACTATTTTGGTGGCCGTGACTATTCAACAATAATTCATGCCCGAGATAAAATTGCAATGCAAATAAAAACAAACAGCAACCTTAAAAACACAATTAACGATATAAAAAATTCAATTAAAAAATAACATTTAACCGCCTAAACTGGCGGTTTTTATTTTGAAAAAACAGAAAAATAATTTTATCCACATATTCACATTCACTTCCATAACAAATTTTAACCATTTTTTAACCCTAAAAAAGTTATCCACATAGATGTTGAAAACTTAAAGTTATCAACAATAAGTTATCAACAATTATTCATATTATTTTTAAACCCCAGATTTGCTGAAAAATAAGGCGAAAATGCATTTTTAAAAACGAAAAAAACAAGTTATCAACATTTTCACAGCCCCTACTAATAATACTACTATTTAATAAATATAAATATTTAATAATAAACATGATGTGTGCGTGCGCATAAAATTATGTGTGCGCCTAAAAAACATGGGTGTGCGTAACGAACTATGAGCGTGCGTGATTAATGGGTGTGCACATAATTTATGTTAGGTGTGTGCGCTATAATGCAAGCACATAACAGGTGTAAGCGCACAACAAAAAAAGATAGAAAACACATTAAAAATCAAACTTAAAATAAATTAAAATTCACCTTAAAAAACGCTTGAAAAAAGTTTGTACTATGTGTTATACTCTTTTAGATATATATAATAATTAACGAAGGAATGATAAAATGAGATTTATTTGTGATGGCCTAGATTTAAGTGAAGCAGTGTTAAAAGTTATTAAAGCAATTTCATCAAGAACATCAAATCCAATTCTTGAAGGCATTAAATTAACAGCAAGTGAAAACACCTTAACCTTGCTTGCAACCGACACTGAACTGGGCATTGAAATGAAAATTAATGCAAATGTTTTTGAAAGTGGTGAAACAGTTGTTCCGGGCAAATTTTTCAGCGAATTTGTTAAGCGATTAACTGGTGAACAAATTGAAATTCAACTTAACGAAAGAAACCAACTTAAACTTAAATATACCGACAGTGAAATTGAAATTTCTTGCTTGCCAGCAAGCGAATTTCCAAATGTTCAAAAAGTGGATAGTGCTGAATATTTTGAACTTAGCCAAAAAGATTTAAAAACACTTATTAACCGCACATTATATGCAGTTGCAGTTGATGATTCAAGGCCAATTTTAAAAGGTTGCCTTATTGAAATAAGCGAAGATTCTGTGCGTGCAGTTGCCATTGATGGAAACAGGCTTGCACTTTGCAACAAAAAAACTAATTCAAACAATAAACCAAGAAATGTTATTGCACCAAGCCGTTCATTAACCGAAATTGCAAAAATGCTTAGTGACAGTGATTCACTTGTAAGGGTGTTTATTCAACACAATTATTTAATGGCAGAAATTGATGGTTGCAAAATAACATCAAGGCTGTTGGAAGGCGATTTTATTAACTATAAACAAATAATTCCAGTTCAATTTTCAACAACAGTAACCATAAGCAAAGCACAACTTGAAAACACACTTGATAGGGCAAGTTTGCTTGCAAGAAACGAAAGAAACAATCTTGTTAAGTTCGATATTCGCGATAGGGCTTTAACAATAACTTCAAACAGTGAACTTGGCAACATTAAAGAAAACATTAACATCGACCTTAAAGGCAACGATTTAAGAATTGCATTTAATGCAAGGTTCTTTTCAGAAGCACTTAGGGTTGTTAACAATGAATATATTAAACTTAACCTAACAAGTTCAATTTCGCCTTGCATAATTTCACCAAACGAAGGCGACGAATTTATTTTCTTAATTTTGCCACTTCGCATGATTTAAAATTAACACGCAATTTGCGTGTTTTTTTATTTTTAAAAAATAACCATAAAAAATGGCACCAAAAAGTTAAAAAAACAAAATGGTGTGCTAGAATGTTTTTAAGTTAATAAATTTGCTTAAAAACAAAAAATATGTATAATAACATTAAAAGGAAAATATTATGGCACACTATTTTGATGCAACCGATATAAAAAGCCAAGAAAGGCTTATTGAAATTGATTTTAATAACCAAAATTTATATTTTTGGACTGATAACTCTGTGTTCTCGAAAAACGAGTTAGACGAAGGTTCGGCACTTTTAATTAAATGCTTTATTGAAAATTATGAAGGCAGTTTTTCGTGCCTCGACCTTGGTTGTGGTTTAGGGGTTGTGGGCATAATTTCAAACAAAATTAACCCACTTTTAAAGTTTGATTATATCGATATAAACGCAAGGGCGGTGCATTTAACCAAAAAGAATTTAACGCTTAACAAACTTAGCGGAAATGTGTTTGCAAGCGATTGCCTTGATGCTGTTGTTGAAACCGAAAAGAAATATGATGTTATTATTTCAAACCCACCAATAAGGGCAGGCAACAGCACCTTATTTAAAATGTTTTCGCAAAGCCATGAAGTGCTTAACAAGGGCGGAAAACTTATTGTTGTGTTAAGGGTTAAACAGGGTGCAAAAACATATATTAAACACATAGAAGAGTTGTTTGGAAACTTTAATATTTTAGAAAAGAAAAAGGGGTTTATTGTTTGTGAATTCACAAAATAGCAAGTTAAATTTTGATTTTAAAATTCCAAGCGAACTGGTTTGCCTTGCAGAACTTTTTAAAAAGGCAGGCGAAAAACTTTATATTGTTGGCGGTTTTGTAAGGGATAGTTTGCTTAACAAAAATCCATTTGATATTGATATTTGTTCACCCCTTAAACTTGAACAAGTTAAAACACTTTTGCGTTCAACAAATTTCAGTTATAAAACAAAAAATAAACAAATGGGCACAGCAACAATTTGTGTTAATAACTTAAAGTTTGAATACACTGTTTTCAGAACCGATATTTATGCCCTTGATGGCACACATTCGCCAGTTAGTGTGGATTTTGTTAAGAACATAAAACTTGATGCACTTCGCCGTGATTTTTATGTTAATGCGCTTTATTTCGATGTGCAAAACAATATGGTTGTCGACCCGTTAAATAAAGGGCTTTGCGACCTTGAACAACAAATATTAACAGTTATTCCGCACGCCGAAAACACCTTTAAAGAAGATGCTGTTCGAATTTTAAGGCTGGTTAAATTCAGCGCACTTTTAAACTTTGAAATTGAAAAAAACACACTTAAACAAGCAACACAACACAGCAACTTGCTTAACAACATAACACCTGCAAGGCTTAAAAAGGAACTTGCTTTTATTCAAAATTTGCCAAGCCAACAAAAAGAAAAAATTAACCAAATTTTGTTTAATATAACCAACAAAAAAATTAACGAATAACAAAAACAAAAATGCAAAAAATTTTTGTTTTTTTATTTATAATAAACTTAAAAAAAGTTGCAGTAAAAAATTGCTAATAAAATGTTATTATAAATGTTTTTAAAAGATTTTGACAAAAAACAAAAAAAGTGTATACTTGTTTTAATAAATAAATTGGGGAAGTATGCACTTATGTTTAATTTTATAATTAATCCGGTTTCAGGCAATAAGAAAGCAATTAAGAATATGCAAATTTTAACAAAATTTCTTACCACCAGAAATATTGCATTTTGTGTTTACACAACCAACAAAAAAGATGGTGCAAAAAAGATTGCAAGTGAACTTGAAAAATGTGGTGCAGATAACATTATTGTTGTGGGTGGTGATGGCACTTTTAACGAAGTTATTAACGGCCTTGAAAACCCAAGAAATATAAAAATTGGCTTAATTCCATCTGGCACAGGCAACGATTTTGCTTATGCACTTGGCATAAGTTCAAACCCCAAAAAAGCAATGCAAACAATTTTAAAAAACAGGCCAAAGCAAATTGACTATATGCAGGGCGAAGATTTCAGGGGTGTTAATGTTATTGGTGCTGGGCTTGATATTGATGTTTTAAGAAACTATAACAGCACAAAAATTAAAAACAAATTCACATACATAATTTCACTTTTAAAAGTGCTTTCAAATTTTGATTTCTATAAGTTCAGAATTTTTGTGGACGATGAAATTTTGGCAAACAGCGATTTTATGTTGGTTGCTGCTTGCAATGGTTCAAGGTTTGGCGGAAACATTAAAGTTTCGCCATATTCTGATGTTAAAGATGGCAAAATTAATTTGGTGCTTATTAAACGCATGCCAAAGAAAAAAATTCCGTTTGCACTGCTTAAATTTCTTCGTGGCAAACACCTTAACGAAAACTATGCAGTTGAAATAACTTGCTCGAACCTAAGAATAGAAGGTGCAAGATTTATTAATGTTGATGGCGAAATTGTTGAAAATAAACCGTTTGAACTTCAAATAATGCCGGGCGGAATGAATATATATCTTAACTAAAAAGGTGAACAATGGAAATTTATATTTTAATTGGCATAAGTTGCCTTATGTGTTTGGCAATGATTGTTTTAATTGTTATAAATTTAAAAAATAAAGGCACAAAAAACAGTGCCGATTTTGGTTTTTTAAAGGAAAGTTTAAAAAGCGAAATTGAACATCTTTCAACCTTGCAAAGCGAACTTATAAGGCAAACAAACAACAACATTCAAAATGTTGTTAACCTTATAACAGTTAACAATAAACAACTTGAAGATAGGTTTGTTAACCTAACAAATTCAAATGAACAAAGGCTTGAAAAAATAACTAACGCAGTTAACGAAAACCTTAAAACAATTCAAACCGAAAACGCACTTAAACTTGAAGAAATGCGAAAAACTGTTGACGAAAAATTGCACGATAGTTTGGAACGCAGGCTTAACGATAGTTTTGGGCTTATTAACCAAAGGCTTGAAGCGGTTTATAAGGGGTTGGGCGAAATGCAAAGTTTGGCAAGTTCGGTGGGCGACCTAAGAAGTGTGCTTTCAAATGTTAAAGTAAGGGGCACATGGGGTGAAACTTCACTTAATAACTTGTTGGAACAATTGTTAACACCTGAACAATATCAAAGCCAATTTGAAATTCCACCGCATAACAAAGAAAAGGTAGATTTTGCAATAAAACTTCCCGGCAAAGATAAAGAAAACATATATTTGCCAATTGATGTTAAGTTTCCTATTGAAGATTATTCAAGGCTTGTTGAAGCAAGCGAAAGTTTTAACGCAACCGAAACTGAAAAATGCACAAAATCACTTATAACTGCGGTTAAAAAGCAAGCAAAAAGCATTAAAGAAAAATATATTGCACCGCCTTACACAACCGATTTTGCAATAATGTATTTGCCAATTGAAGGGCTTTATTGCGAAGTGGTTAAGCAAGTGGGTGTTATTGAAGAGTTGCAACGCGATTTTAAAGTTGTTGTGTGTGGGCCAACCACAATTTCAGCACTTCTTAACAGTTTGCAAATGGGCTTTAAAACCCTTGCAATTCAAAAGCGAAGCAGTGAAATTTGGAACTTGCTAAGCGTGTTTAAAAAGGAATTTTCAAAGTTCTGCGAACTGCTTGATAAAACTCAAAAGAAACTTTTGGAAGCCAGTTCAACCATTGAAGATGCCCACAAAAAAACCGCCACCAT
>JAZUCT010000050.1:0-6686 GCA_045639255.1 Clostridia bacterium | reverse complement strand
AACTAAATGCAAATTCCTCTATTGTTTTTAATGTTGATGGTAATTCTATACTGGTAAGTGAACTGCATCTTCTAAATGCATCATATCCAATTTTTGTTACACCTTCTGGTATGTTTATTTCAGTAAGAGCAGAGCATTCATAAAAGGCTTCTCTCTCTATTGTTGTTATGTTATTTGGAAGCGTTACTTTTTCCAACTTGGAAAACTGTGAAAAAGTGCCTTGATCAATAGTTGTCAGCATTGTTGTTGGCATTGTTAAAATTTTTAAAGTATTACTAAGTCCAGAAATATAAGTATCAGGATCTATAAATTTATTTAAATTTGTAAAATTTAAGTAAAGTTCTTCAAGTTGAGTTATTCCACTTAATATATCTTCTAAAATCTCATTTATACAATAAGTAAGTTTTTTGATTGTTGCTGGAAATCGTTTATAAGATTCATCTTGAGCAGCAACATTATCGCCAACACCATTAACATAATAAGTTGAACCGCTATAGTTAATTGAAGCTGGAATTTCAACTTCAGGATTTGTTCCAACAACATTACAAAATAATGCGGTGTTGGAGGTTGGACTGAAAACATAATTTGTGTTGTTAACATTAGCTTTAATAATTGAATCTTTAAATTCAAACAAAGTTTTGTAAGTGTTTGTGTTTGAAACTATAAAAGCATTTTTGTTATTTATAATACTATACATTATGTTAAGTCGGCTTGGCGCAAGGGCATACAATAAAGCTATTATTTCTTGGTTATAATTTCTTAGTTCTTGTTGAAGTTGATTTCGATATTCTTGTGTGAAAAGTGTTGAATTTATATTCACAAAATCGTTTTGTGTTAATTTATTAAATTCTTCATCTATTACAGTTTGATCAGTTATGCCACTAAGATTAGCAGCATTTGTTAAACATTCTTTTAAATAAGCAATTGAATCTTTATTCCAAGTGTTAAGAATTGCTTGGCGTTGTGTTTGTGCACTTAATGTTTGTTTTTCGTCTGGTGTTACACCAACAACTACCACTTCATCTGCATATTCTGGGTCAACATTAAACCCAATAAGATCATATCCAGGAATAATGTTTGAAGTTATAACCTCAATTTCTGCAATGCTTGCGGTTATATCTTCCCAAATTGATGGTTGATATGCCACAGATTGAACTGCTTCTGCGGTTATTTTGATTGATGCATTTGCACCAGCATTTTCTTGTGTTAGTTCTGAAAGAATAAGCACATTTGAAATTGTAAGAGAAACACTATCACCAGCAGAAAGTTCGTTAAGTGAAACCGCTTCTGGAATTTCAGAAAGAGAATTAACTGACGATGGAGTTAAATAAAAATATCCGCCAAAAAGCACCCAGTTATAAGTTTGTGTTCCTGAAACCACGGTTGAAGAATCCATAACAAGAAAACTGCCTGCTTTAATGGAAACACGAACATAACAATTTGAAGTGTTTGCAGGAATGTTTATTTTAACCGCTTGAAAACTTACCCTTTCACCAGGCAAAACTTTTGAAGATGTTGTTACTGAAGAAGTATCCACAACAACAGAAACTTCTTTGCCCAACGAAACTGAAATATTTTTTTGGTCGGAGTTATAGAACCATGCATTTGTTACTGCAAAAACAGCACAAATTGAAACCAAAACAAAACTTGCAATAATTGAAAATAAACTTAATTTCTTTTTTTCTTTCATTGTGAACACCTGTTTATAACCTTTTTTATTTATGTTATAATAACATACTAAAAAAATAAAATCAAATAATTATTAAAAATAATTAATTTGTTCATAGTTTAAGCAAAAAAAGAATAAATAACACATAATTAACAAAAAAATGCTTTCACCCATTGGGTTAAGCATTTTTTAATTTATATAGTTGCAACCATGTTTCCATTGCTATCGAATTCCCACTCGCCAGCAACATATATTGACAAACCATCAAGGCTTATTGATGAATCCATGTTAATTGCTAAGATATCTTGCAATGTTCCTTCGCAGAATGCGTTTTGAAGTGATGTGCAACCATCAAATGCGTTTGCATTAATTGTTTTCAATGATTTTGGAATATAGAAATTTTTAAGATTTGGACTTGAATAGAACATACTAACTGAAATTTCTTCCATTTGAAGAATTTGAATTTCTGTTACATTGAATAGTGATGCCATTGCACCAGCATCGAAAGTTTTTTGTTGAGTAACAATAATTTTTGATAAACTTTGAACCATCTCTGGTTGAAGTTGATCAATTTCAGGTCCAAGTGCAGATAAACTGCCAGATAATCCATAAAGCCAATAGAACAAGGTGTTTGCAGTTGAATTATCTATTGTTTCACCAACATATGGAATTGTTAATTCGGTTAAACCTGTTAAGCCTGTAAGCAAGCCTTGTGGCATTTTTAAAATTCCATTTGGCAATGCAAGTTTTAACAATGAAGTTTTGTTTATCATTTCAAATGGTGAAGCAAGGCCCAGCATTTTAGTTTTGCCAACCTCAATGGCGTTACCAGTTAAAATTAATTCAGTTGGATTATTTATTCCCAAAAATGCATCTACTGGAAAAGAGTTTACAGCCGATTTAAGAGAAGTTACTGCTTCTGGAAAACGATTTTCTTCGTTAAGTAAAACATTTAGATAGTTTCCATAACCATTAACTTGTAAGTTTGCACCATTATATGTTATTTCACCAGGAATTTCAACGGCAGTGTTTGTTCCTGTATATTTATAGAACAATGCCATTCCTAGTTCAGGATACACTGTGTAGTTAATATTATTTTGTGAAACTGAATCCATTCCGCTTTTAAAGGCAAAAAGAGGTTCATAATTTCCTGGTGGCAAAATCATAACATATTCATTAAAAGAAAGGCTTACCATAAGAGCCATTGTGCTTCTGCCCATATCATCTATCATAGCTGTGATTTCTTCGGGAGTGTTTGATGCAAGTTCTGCTTGCATTTGTTGACGAAATTCATCGGTTAAAAGCGAGCAATCTTTTGCAATAAAATCGGTGTCGGCAGTTTCTTGAAACACTTGTATCATTTGCTGTTGGCTTAAAGAACTGCCAAGTTCAGTTATTAACATTGCACCAAAATACATAGAATCAAAATCCCAGTTATGCCAATAAACAACGCCAGTATCAAGGTCTCTTGCGCCGGCAAGAACTGCATCACCTGCATATTGACTTTTTATATCTGCTTTAAGTGCAACATATTTTTCTGTGAAAAACTCTGGATAGAATTCATCAAATTGACCGATGAATGTTACAAAACAATCTTCCCAAGCAGATGTTTTATAGTTTTTAGATTGAACTGCTTGTGCTGTTACAACAATGTCAGATGCTAAGTTTGCAGATGAATTTGTTAATTCAGTGTTAACTGCAATGTTTTGAATTTCTATGCTTAAAGTTTTGCTGGCAACCACTTCATGCAAAGATGTTGATTCTGGGGTTGCAGATAAAGAATTAACGGTTATTGGTGTTAAATAAAAATATTGTTCGTGTTTAACCCATGAATATGTGTTACCATCGCCTAACACATTAATATCATCAAGTAAATAAAAATCGGAATTGGATTCAATAAGAATTCTTATATAGCAGTTTGAACATTCTGCAGGTGTTTGAAGTTTTACATTTGCAATGTTGAATTTTTGACCTGGCATAACAGCATTTGCGTTAACCGAAGATGTATCTAGGTTTACAGAAACTTCTTTACCAACGGTTACTGTAAGAGTTTTGCTGTCACTATCGGCATACCATGCACCAGAAACTGCAAAAGATACACCCACAATAAAAATAATTGCAAGTGTTGAAATAATAAGATCTTTTAAAAGTTTTTTATTTTTCATATGAACACCCTATCCGTTTATAATAGTTAATATATTTTATCATATAATTTTTTGCTTAGTCAAACAAATATTAGAACAAACACTTATGTGTTTTTTGATTTTTTATGCTTTGCTGCGGGGCTTGGCCCTTGCAAGAATGAATTAAATACACTTTCTTTGCAGTCAAAGAAACAAGCCTGTTCTTTTACTCACAAAAGAACCAAAACTGTGGGGGTTGCGATTCCCCCACACCCCACAAACGCTTTAATCGGCTATTTTTAATTTATAAGTAAAAATTCGAAGTGTTGGGGAGAGGAGGAATTTGCGTGTTAACACTTAAAATTGTGACACTTCACAATTTTTGTGTCCAACACAAATTACTACAACCATTTCCAGTTTGCAATTTCAGGCATATCAACGCCATGTTCATAGGCATATTTTTTATGTTCTGCAAGTTTTTGTTGCATTTCTTGTGTTATTTTTTGTTTAACTTTTTCGCTAACTTTTATATATTTTAATGTTTTAATAACAAGGTTAAACCTATCCACCTTATTTTGAACACGCATATCAAATGGGGTTGTTATTGTGCCTTCTTCCCTGTAACCCGAAACATGAATGTTGCGGTTTTTGCGGTTATATGTTAACTCGTGAATTAAATGTGCATAACCATGGAAGTTGAATATAATTGGTTTATCGATTGTGAACAAGTTATCAAACTCTTGGTCGGTTAATCCATGTGGGTGAGTTTTGTTGTTAACAAGTTTCATTAAGTCAACAACATTAACAAACCTTATGTTAAGTTTTGGCAAATATTGATGTAACAATTTTGTTGCTGCAAGTGCTTCAAGGTTAGGTGTGTCGCCACAGCCAACAATAACCACATCTGGTTTATTTGCGTTGTTAAAGCAAGCAAAATCCCAAACCCCTGCACCCTTTTTACAATGCACATCGGCTTGTTCTGCTGTTAACCATTGCAGGCTTGGGTGTTTTGATGCAACAATTGCGTTAACATAGTTCTTTGATTTTATGCAATGATCGAAACATGAAAGCAAGCAGTTTGCATCGGCTGGCAAATATATGCGGGTTATATCTGGTTTTTTGTTATTTAAGTGATCTAAAAAACCGGGGTCTTGGTGAGTATAGCCATTGTGATCTTGTTGCCAAACATTGCTGGTTAACACAAGGTTAAGCGATGCAATATCTTTTCGCCAACTAAGTTCGTTGCAAACTTTAAGCCATTTTGCGTGCTGACCAATCATGCTATCCACAACACGAATAAAAGCTTCGTAACTTGCAAAAAATCCATGTCGGCCTGTTAACAAATAGCCTTCCAACATTCCTTCACACATATGCTCGGAAAGGTAACTATCCATAATTCTTCCGCTGTTTGAAAGTTTATCATCGAACTTAAAAATTTCGGCATTAAAGGTGCGGTTTTCTGTTTCAAATGCTTTATATAATCGGTTACTCATGGCTTCGTCGGGGCAAAAGAAACGGAAGTTTTTTTGTTTTGCATTAAGTTTGAATAAATCCCTTACATATCCGCCAAGTTCAAGCATATCTTGTGTTTTTGATGTGCCTGGGTTTTTAACTTCAACGGCATATTTTTTCCAATCTGGTGTTTTAAGTTCTTTAAGCAATAATCCGCCATTTGCAATTGGATTTGCACTTATGCGTTTTTTCCCTTTTGGAGCAAGTGCTTTAAGTTCTGGAATAAGTTTATAATCCTTGGTGAAAAGTTCGTGCGGTTTATAACTTAAAAGCCAATTTTCAAGCAATTTAAAATGTTCTGGTTTTGCCATTGTAACTGGCACTTGATGTGCCCTGAATGTGCCTTCAATAACTTCGCCATCAACATTTTTAGGGCCTGTCCAACCCTTAGGAGTTCTTAGCACAATCATTGGCCAAACAACTTTTTCTGCGTTGCCATTTTTTGCTTTTTCTTTTAATGCAAGAATATCTTCAATGCAGTTATCCATTGTTTTTGCCATTAAGCGATGCATTTTTTCTGGGTTATCGCCTTCCACAAAATATGGTTTATAACCATAGCCTTCCATAAGCGCTTTAAGTTGTGTTTTGGGAATGCGTGAAAGCACTGTTGGGTTGCTGATTTTATAGCCATTTAAGTGAAGGATTGGAAGCACTGTTCCATCGGTTAGGGGGTTTAAAAATTTGTTGCCATGCCAACTTGTTGCAAGGGGACCTGTTTCGGCTTCACCATCGCCCACCACAACGGTTGCAATAAGGTTTGGATTATCAAGCACAGCGCCAAATGCATGGGCAAGTGAATAACCAAGTTCGCCACCTTCGTTAATAGAGCCTGGTGTTTCGGGTGCAACATGGCTGGAAATTCCGCCCGCAAATGAAAATTGCTTGCAAAGTTTTTCCATGCCCTTTTCACTTTCGTTAACATCTGGATAGAATTCTGTGTAAGAGCCTTCAAGAAACGAGTTTGCAACAAAAAAGTTTCCGCCATGGCCCGGCCCTGAAATTAAAATCATGTTAAGGTTATATTTGTTAATTGCACGATTGCAGTGAGCATACACAAAGTTTTGCCCCGGTACTGTTCCCCAATGGCCAACAATTTTTTGTTTAACATCGCCTTCTTCAAGTGGCCTTAAAAGAAGTGGATTTTTATGTAAGTAAAGTTGTGCAACACTTAAATAGTTTGCTGCACGCCAATAAGCGTTAACTTTGTTTAAATATTCAGCAGTTGAAAATTTATCAACATTTTTATCAAGTTCGGTTTGTTTTTCTTTCATACTTTCCCCCAATATATTTATTTTAAATATATTAATTCATTTTTTATTGTTTGTAAAATAAAAATGGTTATTCTTAAATAAAAAAAGTTAAATAGGCAAAAATTTCTTGTT
>JAZUCT010000049.1:0-17437 GCA_045639255.1 Clostridia bacterium | reverse complement strand
GAAAGTGTTATTGTTTCAATGTGTTCAAGCATTGATACAATTAAGGAAACTGTTACTTATCTTAATAATAAGGGTGGAAAATATGGGGTTATTAATGTAAGGCTTTACAGACCATTCAGTGTTAAACATTTATTAAAAGTTTTGCCAAAATCAGTTAAAAGAATTGCAGTTCTTGACAGAACAAAAGAAAGTGGAAGTTTATATGAACCACTTTGCCTTGACATTATTTCTGCCCTTGCAGATAAAAGAATTAAAATTATTGGTGGAAGGTATGGCCTTGGCAGTAAGGAATTTACACCTGCAATGGTTAAAGCTGTGTTTGATAACTTAGAATGCAAAAATCCAATTAATCACTTCACTGTTGGAATAACTGATGATATTACTTTTACTTCGCTTAATATTGATGAAAATTTCAGGCTTAATGATGATAACATTAACTGTAAATTTTATGGTTTAGGCAGTGATGGAACTGTTGGTGCAAACAAAAACACAATTAAAATAATTGGTGAACTTACAGATTATTATTGCCAAGGATATTTTGAATATGATTCGAAAAAAAGTGGAAGTTTAACAATCTCTCATTTGCGATTTGGTTCAAAACAGATTAAGGCGCCTTACCTTATTAATAATGCAAAATTTATTGCTTGCCATAATGATAGTTTTATTGCAAAATATAACATTTTAAAAGATATTGAAGAAAACGGCGTTTTCCTTTTAAATACTGCGAAAACTGACAATGAACTTGATAAATGGCTACCACAAGAAATTAAGAAAATTATTCTTAAAAAGAATATTCAAGTTTATGCAATAAATGCTTATGAATTAGCACGCAAAAATGGTCTTCGTGGCAAAATTAATTCTGTTATGCAAGCATGTTTTTTAAAGTTGTTAAATATTCAGCCATATGAAAAAGTTAAAGAATTAATTTTTAAACACATAAAACATACTTACCTTAAAAAAGGCGAAGAAATTGTTTGCAACAACATTAATGCCGTTAACGAAATTGAAAACAATTTAAGAAAAGTTAAATTAACAAATTTTATAAATAATGATGAAACAAAACAAGAAATTTGCAACGATTTTTATAACAAAATTATGTTGCCAATTGCAAAACTTGAAGGAAATAAATTGCCAGTTTCTGCATTTTGCGCAAATGGAAAAATGCCGACAGACACATCGAAATATGAAAAGCGTGGAATTGCACAAAACTTGCCTTGTTGGTTAAATGAAAACTGCATTCAATGTAACCGTTGCGCACTTGTTTGCCCGCATGCTTGCATTACCCCTGTTCTTGT
This sequence comes from Clostridia bacterium, assembly GCA_045639255.1. GTDB lineage: Bacteria > Bacillota > Clostridia > Christensenellales > UBA1242 > JAZUCT01. The sequence continues at coordinate 16,142 of JAZUCT010000049.1, read as the reverse complement.
TGATGAAAAACAATTAACGCCATCTGAATTTTCAACCAGCAAAGCAATTGGAATTAATGGTGCAAAATACAGAATGCAACTTAACCCACTTGACTGCACAGGTTGTGGAAATTGTGCAAGTGTTTGCCCTGCAAAACAAAAAGCAATTTTAATGAAACCTGCAAATGAAATTTTAGAAAACGAAAAAAACAATTATTTGTTCAGTCAAACAATTAACAAAGTTGAATGCAAACTGCCTGTTAACACTGTTAAGGGAAGTCAGTTTAAGAAAAGTTATTTTGAATTTTCTGGTGCATGTGCTGGTTGTGGTGAAACACCATATATAAAACTTGCAACTCAACTTTGCGGTGAAGATATGATTATTGCAAATGCAACTGGTTGCTCTTCAATTTACGGTGGCTCGTTCCCATCTTGCCCATATTCAAAAGATGAAAATGGCTGTGGACCTGCTTGGGCTAACAGTTTGTTTGAAGATAATGCTGAATTTGGGCTTGGAATTTCTGTTGCACATAAAGAAAGGCGAAACAATTTGAAAAATTATGTTTTAAGTAACCTTGATAACTTTAATAATTCATTAAAAAACAGCCTTAAAAACTGGTTAAACACTTTTGATAACAGAATGTTAAATAAACCTTATTGTGCTGAAATTAAGAAAAATTTAACCAATTTAAACAATCTTAATGAATATGAACAATTTATTTATGATAACCAAGATGTTTTAAGCAAAAAAGTTGTTTGGATTATTGGTGGCGATGGTTGGGCTTATGATATTGGATTTGGTGGCCTTGACCATGTGCTTGCAAGTGGTGAAGATGTTAATATATTGGTGCTTAACACGCAGGTTTATTCAAATACTGGTGGTCAGGTTTCAAAAGCAACACCGCTTGGCGCAACAGCAAAACTTGCATTCAACGGCAAATCAAACAAGCAAAAAGAATTGGGTTTATATGCAATTAACTATGAAAATGTTTATGTTTCACAAGTTGCAATGGGCGCTGACTATAACCAATGCTTAAAATCTTTTGATGAAGCGCTTAATTATTGTGGACCATCGCTTATTATTGCCTACGCGCCTTGCATTAATCATGGAATTGATATGAGTAATTCGCTTAACGAAATGATTAAAGCAGTTCAAAGTGGTTTTTGGAATTTATTCAGATATAATCCATTGAACGAAAAGCCTTTTAGTTTAGATAGCAAATCAATAAGCGTTAACATTGAAGAATTTTTAAATAACGAAGTTAGGTTTAAAGAAGTTATTAAAAAACAGCCAGAGTTAATTGATATTATAAAAAATGAAATTATAAAAAGATTTAATAAGTTAAAAAAAATGCAAGAAATTCAATAAAAAACTAGGTTTAAAACCTAGTTTTTTTAATATAAACTATGTAATGTTGCTTTGCTCATTAAAATTCACAAATCATAGTTTGCAACTGCAAACTCTGTTGTTCTAACGGCATCACAGTTTGAATTAACATCAGTTGCTGCCAAATGTGGCTTCGCCCCGCTTACCTACAACTTGCATTAATATGAGAAATAATCATTTTTATATTTTGCTTCGAATTCAAGTTTTGCTTTTTTATCTTTCTTTTTCTTAACAACAATAACAATAATAACCGCAGTTAAAATTAAAAGTGCACCGCCAACAATAAGCCAAATCCACCAAAGATTTTTAGGTGGTTCACCCTCTTGAATAAGCGCATAATATGAACAATGATCAGTTGTGAAAGTTAACATCCTTGTTTCTTCATCAAAAGAATATGTTAATTCATCTGCAACATTTTCGCTTGAAACATAATATAATTTTGTTTTGCTTATATCATATTTTGTTGAAACTGGAATTGAAATTGTGAAACTTCCGTTAGGTGAAATTGTTAAATTTCCCTTTTTAATTGAAAAATCGTAAATTATCATTTGAGTTGAATATGGGTCTAACATATTCAAAATTTCGTTATATGCATTTCCAGCAGTTAAAGCATAGATATTAAGAACACTGCCATATGGCAAACTTTCTGTTGAAGCTTCAAGTTTTATGTTATATGTAGGGTCAGTGTAAGTTGTGGTTTCAATTTTTGAAAAGTTAACTTCAAATGAATGGTTACTGGTTATGTTTTCAAAAATATAGTTTGAACCAACAAAATTATCGATTTGTTCACCATCAATTTTAACATTTTCAATTTTATAACCATAATCTGCCATAAAACTGCAACTAATTGAACTTCCGAACAGCACTTGTTCAACAATGCTTGATGTTGGATTATCAAGTTTAACTGAATTAACCATTAAATAACCATAATAGCCAGTTGAAAAAGTTACTTCAAACTCTTCAAGGAAATAAATTGAAATTTCATTTGGAAGATTGTTTCCATTAAGTTTTATAGATTTTTTGGCACCTTGTGAGGTTTCACCAAGTTTAACATCGGCTAACTTATAGCCTTCTTTTTCAGTTATTACTAAGTTTTTAGTTCCTTCTATTTCAACTTCAAAAATATCGTAACCATTATCATCTTTTTTAAGGTCAGCAACTTCGCCACCAGCAACTTGTTCCACTGGATTTTCTGGATCAACTTCTGCTTGCGGGTTGTTAACATAAACCCCATTTGTGTATATTTTTATGGTTGTTGAATTTACTGGAACAGTTTCAACATCTTTAATTGTTGTTACCATGCCGTTATAAATAACTTCGTGCCCTAACGCATTTGGGTGAATATCGAAACTTGCAATATTTGTTAAAAGTTCACTTCCATTATATTCTTTAAATTCTGTATATGTATCGAACACTTGGTAAGAATATTCTGTTTTATATTGAGATTTATTAATTGTTTCATTCACATCAACAATATAATTTTCAATAAAAGCGGTTAATCCTTGAAGAACATTATTAATTGTTCCTACAAAAATTGCTGGAATTCCGCTTATCATATCGGCAGAACTTTTATCAAGTGGATTATATACTGTTTGAACTATAATTTGTGCATCTGAATTTTTTTGCCTTAATTGTTGCAAGATTTGTGGAAAATTGGTGTTAAAATTTGAAATTTCTGTTTCTATTTCAGTTGCAATAGCATCCATATCTGTTTGAGAATTATAAATATTGTTTATTGCAAGTGCAATATCAATAACAGATGCTGATGAAAAATTGCCATTAAGTTTTGTTTTTATCACTTTAAGAAGTGGTTGCAAAACATGGTTTCCACCAACAGTTATGCAAAATGTGTTTGCATTTTGAATAACTTCAAGATTTGTTGAAAGTGCAATAACTTCCAAAACATCTTCGGCTTTATAACCATCTTCGGCTAAATTTGTTAAAGATGCATTTTTTGCCAAAGCAATTTTGTTAATGAAAGAATTTTGAACATCTGTTAACCCTGTTCCTTTTGTGATGGAATCGCCAAGTGCAACAATGTTTAATTGATTTTGTGCTGGTTCATTTGCATAAACAGATTTAAAGTTAACACCTAAACCTGAAATGGCAACCATTAAAACAAGAACAAAACTTAAAAACCATTTTTTCATAAGATTATTTCCTTTTTGCTTTTAATTAAAGCAATTTTTTATTATTTTAACCTAAAATTTTGTTAATATCAAACAAATTCCATGGCATTTCTTCTGTTGGTGGATAAACTGTGAAGTTTAAAACTTTATCTTGCACTGGGTGTTTGAAACTTAATTTATATGCCCAAAGTGCCATATTATAGCCTTTAACAATATCTCCACCATATTTAACATCTGCAAAAATTGGATTACCAATTGAGTTAAGTTGAACCCTTATTTGATGGCTTCTGCCTGTGAAAATTTCAACTTCAACCAAAGCAAGTTTATCGTTTGCATCAAGCACATTATATTTTAACTCTGCCCTTTTTGCACCATCTGTTGTTTGCGGAACAATGTTAACCACATTTGTGCTTGGGTTCTTCTTTAAATAATGAACTAAGTAGTTTTGATTAAGTGTTGGTTTGCCAACTGTTACTGCAAGATATTTTTTTTCAAAATGCTCTTCTTTAAGTTGTTCACTTAATCTTGCAGCGGCTTTGCTTGTTTTTGCAAAAACCATAACGCCACCTGTTGGCCTATCTAACCTATGCACAAGCCCGCAATATACATTGCCCGGCTTGTTATAAGTTTGTTTTAAATAATTTTTGCACATAGAAAGCAAATCTTCATCTTTTGTTTCATCTTCTTGGCAAGGAATGTTTTGTGGTTTAACAACAACAAGAATATGATTATCTTCATAAATTACATTAAGCATATTGTTATTCCTTCTTCTCCTACTTCAACAGTTTGATTAATAACCGGTTTTGAAATGTTTCCAACAATCTCTGTTGCCAAAATTTCGGTTTGAATTCTATCTTTAAATTTTTCAAGAACTTGGTTTAATGTTTCACTTTGTGTTTTGAAACTTGCTTTAATTCTTTGATCGATTGCAAAGTTTGCTTGTTTTCTTAACACTTGGCAAGCACGAACAAGTTCCCTATATAGCCCTTCTAACATTAAATTTTCATCAATTGTTATATCAAGCACAACTGTTACATTATTTTCAGTTGCAATAACAAATTCTTGTTTTGGTTTATAGCCAAGAATGAATAATTCTGAACTTAAATTTTTAAATTCTCTGACATCAACACTTCCGTTGTTATAACCTTCAACTGCTTTATAAAGTTCTTCTGTTGAAAGTTGTTCAAGTGTGTTTTTAAGTTTTTGAACTTCGCCTTTTAAAACAGCACCTGCTTTTTTGAAGTTAACTGTTAAGAATGGAACATTGAATCTGTGGTTATCTTGTTCAAATTCAACATTTTTAATGTTAAGTTCATCTTTAAGAATATATTCCACTTCTTTAACTGCATTTTGCTTTTCTTTTGGCAAAATTAAGAACATTGTTTTAAGTGGTTGTTTAACTTTTATTTGATTTTCGTTTCTTAACCTTTGAGCCAAAGTTAGCACTTGCCTTGAAGTTTCAATTTGTGAAAGAACATCTTTGTTATATAGTTGTTCATTAACTTGTGGAAAATCTTCAAGAAGAACACTTTCTTTTGCATTATTATCCAATTCTTTAACCAAGTTTTGATAAATATATTCAGTTAAGAATGGAACAATTGGCGACATTGTTATTATTATTGTTTTAAGTGTTGTGTAAAGTGAATAATATGCATTTAACTTATCTTGTTCATCTTCACTTTTCCAAAATCTTCTGCGGTTAATTCTTATATAGAAATTGGAAAGGTCATCAACCAACAATTCAAATTCTTTTATAACATTAAATGCCTTATAATCATCATAGTTTTGCCTTGCTTTTTCAACAAATTGTTGTGTTCTTGCCAAAATCCATTTATCAGTTGTATCAAGTGAATTATATTCTGGTGTGTAGCCTTTAAGTTGAGGATTATCTATGCAAGCATAAGTGTTAAAGAATGTGTAAGTGTTCCAGAAACCAAGAAGTTTTCTTCTTGCTTCATCACCCAAACCATAGCCAAACCTAACATCGCTTGTTAATGGGTTGCCCGCAAAGATATACCTTGAACAATCGGCGCCAATTTTTGAAAGAGCATCGTTAATTTCAATGTTATAGCCACTTTTTGAGAATCTTCCACCATTTTCATCAACAACACTTTCGTGTGCAACAACTCTTTCGTATGGAGCTTTGCCTGTTATAACAACACTCATAAACAACAACGAATAGAACCACAAACGAACTTGTTCACGCATTTCAATAACAACTTCGCTTGGGAAGTTTCTGTTAAAGAATTCTTTATCAGTGAAATATTTTTTTGTTGAGAATGGTGCAATTCCAGCATCTAGCCAGCAATCGCCAACATCTGTAATTCTTGAAACTTGCCTTGAACATTTAGGGCATTTGATTTTAATATTATCCACATATGGTCTGTGAATATGTGGCATTTTTTCAACTTCTTCTTTGCTTGAAAGTTCACTAAGTTCTTCCAACGAGCCAACCACATGAACATGGCCACATTCGCATGGATAAATTGGAAGTGGAATTCCATAGAAACGCTTTCTTGAAATATTCCAATCGCCCATGTTTGTTAGCCAATCTGCCATACGCTTTTTCATAAAGTCAGGTTCCCACTTAACTTCATTAGATGCATTTAATAATTGTTCCCTTAGGCTATCAACTTTGATATACCAACTATCTGCAAGACGGAACACAATTGGTTCTTTGCATCTCCAACAAACTGGATAACTGTGTTTAATTGGTTTTGTGTAGTAAAGTTTATTATCTTGTTTTAAACGATTGAAAACAATTTCGTTAACTTCGTTTGTTCGTTTGCCAGCAAGGAAACCAAACTTAGCATAGAAAACACCGCTTTCATCAATTGGCATTATTTCAGGAAGGCCAAGCCTTCTGCCAAGTTCAAAGTCCTCTGCACCGCAACCTGGTGCAATATGAACTGCACCAGAACCTTCAACAGCCGAAACATCTTCCCAAGCAACAATTTTATGGGTGAAGTTTTGACATTCAAGTTCAGGGAAAACTGGTTCATATTCTTTTCCAACAAGTTCAGCACCTTTAACGGTTTTAACAACTTCAACTGCATCGCTTTTAAGAACTTTTAAAGCTTCTTTACCAACAACCAGCAATCTTTCATCGCTTTTAACTTTAACAAAAAGATATTCGTTTTCTGGGTTAACCGCCACCGCAACGTTACTGCTTAATGTCCAAGGTGTGGTTGTCCAAACAATTATTGCTGAATTTTCGCCTTTGATGCCAAGTTTAAAGAAAACAGAAGTGTGTTCAAGTTCTTTATAACTGCCTGTCATTTCATGTTCACTTAAACTTGTTCCACAGCGTGGGCACCATTGAAGTGGCTTTGAATCGCGAACAATAAGGCCTTTATTATCGCACAATTTTAAGAAATGCCAAATGCTTGTTATGTTTTCATCGCTGTTTGTGAAATAACTGTTTTCCCAATCCATCCATTGACCCAATCTTTTTGATTGTTCAACTTGAATGCTGGAATATTTTTCAACTCGTTTAAGGCAAGCATCAACAAACTTATCAAGCCCCATTTCCAAGATTTCTTTTTTAGAGTTAACATTTAAATCCTTTTCAACACCAAGTTCAACTGGAAGGCCATGTGCATCAAAACCATTTTGGAACATACTGTCAAAACCATTCATTGCTTTATATTTTAAGAATAAATCTTTTAAAGTTCTGCCCCATGCATGATGAATTGCCATTGGATAGTTGGCTGTGATAGGCCCATCAAGAAACCTGAAATATTTGTTTGAATTTTTATTTTTTTCTTTAAGTTTTTGGAAACAATTATTGCTTGTCCAATATTTTAAAATGCCTGCTTCAAGTTCGCAAAAGTTTGGCATTGAAACTTCTTTTTTCATATTAACTCCTTCTTTTATTTAATAGTTTTCAATTATTTTGTTCATATCCATAATGTCGGCAACAGTAACAATGCCAATTGGCATTTCTTGGAAGTTGCCAGATTTTGTTATTAAAATAACCAATAACTTTCTGTTTGTATAGAACAGGTTAAGTGCTTGTTCAATGGTTAAATTTTTATCAGCAACCACATAATATGGGTTTGCCACATTTTCGTTTTTAACAAGATCTGCAATGTTTTTTGTTGTGCAGAATTGTTCTAGGTCGGCACCATTTAAAACCGCTTTGCCTAAGTGATTAATTATTCGTTGGCCATTTGCAACACCAATAATTTCGTTATTTAAACTTACTGGAATGTTTGAAAAGCCTGTTTGAGATATTATTTGAATAACATCTTTTACTTTAAGTTCGCCTTGCACACTTGTTACAGGGCCTTTGCATACAACTTCAAGCACCTTTGGTGGTGTTGTTATCAGTTTTGCAATTCTTTCAAAATCTTCCACAACATCAAGGTGTGGTTCGGCAATAACATATTCGTGATTGCTGCGGTGAATTATTGCGTTTCTTAACCTGCCATAATCTACAAGCACATCTTCATATTTACGAACAACACTATCAAGTGTTACGGTTTTTCTTATAACTTCACTGAAACTCATGCCTTGCTTAAAGCCATATTGTGCACGCAAAGCATAATCAATTGTGTTATATGCAGAGATAAATCGTTGAGCGTTTGATTTTTCCATAATTTTGCCACCTTATATTTACTACATAATATATGTATATATTAACATATTGTGCAGGTTTTAAGCAATCAAAAAAGGCACAAAGTGCCTTATTTTACTTACTTTTTTTAAGAAGTGCAAGGTTAACTGGGTCAATTGCATCAGCAATATCATAACGCATTAATTCAACATCATATTCGTTATTTGGATCAACCTTAACTGTTAACTTAGGAAGTTTAATTGCTTTAAGTGCATTTTCAACATTTTTATCTTCTTCCTTTAAAATTTGTTCAGAAAGTGAATCTTCATATAAATCCACATAAAGAATTGGTTTCATTGTTTTCTTTATGAACACAACATAATCCACATACTTACTCATTATTGCATTATAAAAATTTTTGCTTCCCTTTGGTTGAACAACATTATCCACACCTACTCGTGGAAATGCAACACAACCATCTGGCAATGCCCTTTGCAAATATTCATAGAAAATAACTTCCCTGATATCCATATACCTTTCTTTAATGCTTAAATCACCATCAGAAAAGGTTATTTCAGGGCCATCTTGTTCCCTTTTATCTTCTGCCTTTTTAACAAGCGATGCAATAACAACAATAAGAATAACAAGAATTGCAACAATCCAGCCTGCTTCGGCCATAAAACTAAGTAATAAACTCATAAAAACTCTCCTTAATATGAATATATTATATCACAAAAAAATTTGATTGTAAATAGCAACCATAACAAAAAAGCGGAGCCATTTTAATTCACAAGTGTTCCGCATAGATAGCAGATAACTTATGTTTTAAAAACAGTCCGCCAAATTAATGCGAAACCACATCTTACTTAATATAACCGCTTATATTAAGCTGGCTCCGCAATATTATATTGTGTTAATTTTATCAAATTATTCATTAAATTTAATTTTTTTTGCAATTTTTTCGGCTGTTAAATTAAATTCATTATAAAGTTCGTTACATTTTCCACTTTTTCCGAACTTGTTAACACCAAAATTTATTGTTGCATACTTTTTAAAACATTCAGTGTTACCTGCTTCAATTGAAATGGTTAACACATTTTTTGGCAAAATTTTGTTTTTATAACTTTTTGTTTGCTTTTCAAAAATTTCCATTGATGGCATTGAAACCACCCTTATATTTTTGCCTTTTTTTGTTAAAATTTTTGCAGTTTCAAGTGCAATTTGCACTTCGCTTCCTGTTGCAATAATAATGGCATTAATTTGTTTGTTTTTGTTTTCGAACTTAACAACATATGCACCTTTTAAAGTTTTAAGAGCATTTGAATTGCTTGTTGGCATAACAGATTGCCTTGATAAAGCCAATATTGTTGGTTTTTTATTTTGTAAAAACCATAAATATGCACCCGCCACCTCGTTTATATCGCAAGGCCTGAAAAGTGTGCAATTGGGCATTATTCTGAAACTGTTTAAATGTTCAACTGGCTGATGAGTTGGGCCATCTTCACTTGCACCTATGCTATCGTGCGAGAACATATATAAACAAGGCAAATTTTGAAGGCATGCCATTCTTATGCTGGGGCGCATATAATCGCTGAAACTGAAATATGCAGAGCAAAATGTGTTAAATCCGCCATATAACGAAATTCCATTGCAAATTGAACCCATTGCGTGTTCCCTTACACCAAACGCAATGTTTCTGTTTTCATAAGCACCATATGAAAAATAGTTATCTGTTTCAATATGCGCTTTTGTGTTGTTTTTAACATCTGCACAACCACCCATGAAGTTTTTAATGCTTTCTGTTGCTTTGTTTAAAATTATTGCATTTGCAATTTTGGTTGACATTTCTTTATTATTTTTTTCTGCAAATTTTATAAACTCTGTTTCGTTTAATTTAAAATTGTTGTTAATATAAGCATTTAGTTGGTTAAACTCTGTTGGATACTGTTGCTTATATTGGTTAAGTTTTAATTTCCATTTTACATATTGTTGTTTTTGATTGTTTGATATGTCTGCAAAATAGTTTTTAAGTTCTTGGCTTAATTCAAAGTTGTTAAAACTTACATTAAGCTTGATTTCAACTTCTTTTATTTGTTTAATTGAAAGCAATGTTGAATGTGCTTTGGGGGTGTTTTGATAACAAGATGAATGGCCAATTAAGGTGTGAATTATAATAAGTGTTGGCTTACCTTTAAAATTTCTTGCTTTTTTTATTGCGTTAAGAATTTTAATATGATTATTTCCATTTTTTACTTTAATAACATTAAAATTCATTGATTTATATTTTTTTTCAATATTTTCAGTTTGAGTTATGTTAAGATTGCCATCAATGGTGGTGTTATTAAAATCGTATAGAACAATAAGGTTATCAAGTTTTAAATTGCCCGCAATGCTTAACGCTTCTTGGCTTACGCCTTCCATAAGGCAACCATCACCACAAAATGCAAAAACTTTGTGATTTATAAGTTCAAAGTTTGGCTTATTAAACTTTGCCTGCATATGCTTTTCTGCAATTGCCATTCCAACAGCATTTGCTATGCCTTGACCAAGTGGACCTGTGCTTGCTTCAACACCAAATAATTTTGTTTCTGGGTGCCCTGTTGTTATTGAATTTATTGTTCTGAAATTTAATAAATCTTGCTTAGAAATTCCATAGTTTAAACAATAAAAAATATTATAGAAAAGTGCACTTACATGACCTGCTGAAAGCACAATTCTATCACGGTTAAAAAAGTCTTTTTGGGGGTAAAAAAATGCACCATGTGAATATAGTGCAAATAATGTTGGTGCAGCCCCAAGTGCAATTCCTGAATGGCCACTTTTAGCATTTGTTATTGTGTGAAGCGAAAACACGCGCAAGGTGTTTATTGCTTTAATTGGTAAGTTCAAATAAATTGCTCCCTGCTAAGAATAATATTTTTTAATTTCTTTTATAACCTTTTTTGCAATATGTTTTGCATTAAGCCACTTAGCATTAACAACTATGTTTGCACTTTTTTCAATAATTTTTTCTTTATCGAAAAACATGTTTAAATTAATAATATCTGCTGGTTGCAAAACTCCATTTGCTTGTTTGGTTACATACTTTTTATATGCTTTAAATGGAATTTTTATTAATATTATTAGTGAAGAAGTTTTAAGTGCCAATATATTTTTTGAACTTGTTAAAACATTATCGCTTGCAGTGATAATTGTGTTTTCGTATGTTGAAATGTTATAAACTTGCTTATCGATAAGTTGTTGAAGATATTCCACCCCCACTTTATCAATAACATCTTGTGGATTTATAACTTCATACTTAACAAGTTCATCGATGTCGGCATAATACATTTCCATTTTATCAGCAAGAACTTTTACAACTTGTTGTTTTATATCTTCCCTTAAACATGCAATAACTAGATTTGAAATCATTTTTATTTTCCTTATATCTTTATATAATATATCATTTTATGGCTTATAAAAGCAAACAAATTAATAATTAAACCCTTTTTTCTTAGGAATAAAGGTTATAAGTGTTAACAATATTTCAGAAACCACAACAACTTGCCACCATATAATTTTATTGTTTTCAAAGTTGTAAGTTTTATTTAAAATTTTGTTTTCTGCACTTATTCCAAAAACAATTGTTCCGTTTTGATCGGTGCGAAAAATGTTTGTTAACGGCATTAAATTTTTAAGCCGTGCATACACATTGCTTGATGGCATGTTATAATTATTTTCAGCACCAACTGAAATAACTGCATATTCAGGCATTGTTATGTTTAAAAAATTTTCAGTTGTGCTGGTTGAACTGCCATGATGTGCAACTTTTAAAACATCAATATCACTGCAAACATTCAGCAATTCTGATTCATTATGTTCATTACTGTCGCCAGTGAATAAAAACCTTTTATTTTTGTATGTTATTTGAATAACAGCACTTATTGCATTAAGTGCATCGGAACTTTCACCATTAAGATAATAATTCTTATTTGGTGCAAGAAATTCAACAGAAGTTTCCGCTTCAATAAAGCCAATTCCAGCAGTTGAAATAACAATATTTGCGTTCTCTTCACTTTTCATTTTGTTAATAACTGTTGCATAGGTTGAGTTGTTGCAAACATTGATTTTTTCGTTAGCATTAACACTTTCTGTTTGATTATATGTTGCTTTTGTTGCTGGCCTGAAAATATTTTCAACCTTAAATTTATCGAAAATAAGTGGCAAAGATAAGCAATGATCTTCATCTGAATGAGTTAAAACCACATATTTTATTGTTGTTTTGTTAAAATTATTTAAAATATAATCGCAAATATATTGTGGTGTGGAATTGTTTCCATTTTCAGCACCAGCATCGATTAACATAAGTTCTTTATTGGGAAATTGAATTATTGTGCAATCGGCTTGGCCAACATCAAGAAAATGCACTGTTAAGTTGCAATTTTTAAAATAACCCAAGTTAATTTTATTGAAATATGCATTAATTGAATTGTTAAAAAATAACGAAAATATTAGTGCAAACGAAATTGCACCAAATGCAAATAACTTTATTATTTTAAACTTTGAATTTTCTTTTGATCTCATTTTATTTTAACTTTTTATAATATTCTTTATTTGAAATTTTTCTTGCTTTTTTAAAAATATAAAGCAACTCGTTTTTTTGTGCATAAACACTTTTATAGCCTTCTTCAATCATTTGCTGTGCACTTGTTAATTTTGACGATTTAAACCCCGAAAGATTGGGTGTAAGCAAAACATCGGCACAAATTTTTCCTTTAATGCTGTTTGATTTTATCATTATTGAAATTGCACACAATGCTTGATCGAAAAGTTTAACACTTTCAGTTCCACTGCCCCTGTTTGCATCAAGATCGATTGCAACAACATAATCACAGCCCATTAATTTTGGCACATCTGCTGGAACATTGTTTAACAAACCGCCATCGGCAAGCACCATGTTGTTATATTCAACCGGATTAAACACCAATGGAACAGCACAACTGCCTGCAACGCATTTTGCTAAATTGCCTTTTTTAAAATGCATTTCCTTGCCATTTTTCATGTTTACTGCAACTGCACAAAAAGGTGTTTTCATTTTTTCAATTTCAATGTTGCCAATATTATCGGTTATTATTTTTTGAATTCCATCTGTTTTTGATGGTGCAAACGGAATAACATTAAGTTTTATATCCTTTTTTTCAACGCCATTAAGTATTTTTGTTAATTGTTCACTTGAAAAACCCTGTGCAAAAAAAGCGCCAAACAAACTGCCTGCACTTGTGCCACATATAACATCGAAAGTTAAACCCAATTCTTCAAATGCTTTAAGCACACCAATATATGCAATTCCCTTTGTTCCGCCACCGCTTAAAGCCAAGCCAATTTTTTTAGGTTTTAAAAATTTGAACATATTAAAAATTCCTTTTTATATTTTAACATATAATATATTAAATTCAAAATAAATATAAAAAAATGCCCATCAAGGCATTTTTTGTTGTTATTAAGCTTCTGTTTCTTCGGTGTCTGTTTCTTCTGTTTGAGAATTGATTAAGTTAATTTTTGCTTGAACATCAGCAATATCTGCTTTAATATCTGCAATTGTTGCAGTAAGAATTTTGTTTGTTTGTTCAAGAACAGGATATCTATCTTTGTTTGCACTCATAACATCTTCACAGTGTTTAACACTTAATCTTAAACCTTCAAGGTGATCAAGTTCTTCGTTAAGTTGTTTTGCTTTTTCTTCATCGATATCAACATAGTTATTAACACCATAAAGCATAACTTTTTGTTTTGCAACACTTGCTTCTTTTCTTCTTAATTTCTTAGTGTCGTTTTCCAATGATTTTTTAATTCTGAAAAGTGGTTGGAATTCTTTTTTGTTTGCTTTAAGAAGTTTTTCGTTTGTTTTTAATCTTTCTTCAAGCATTTCAAGGCGTGCTGTTAGTTCTTCAATGCTTTCTGCTGGCATTTGTTCTTCTGAAACTTGTGCTTGTTCTTCAAGTGCTTTTTCAAGAATTTCTTTTTCACTTAAAAGCTGTTCTTTTTCGCTTGTTAACATTTCTTTTTCAGTTGCAAGTTGTTCTTTTTCGCTTTCAAGGGCTTTTGTTCTTTCTTCTGCTTCTGCTTTTAAGTTAAGAAGTTCTTCGTATGCCCTTCTTTGTTCTTCAAGTTCTGCTTTTATTTGTTCAAGTTCAGCATTATCTTGAACAACTTTTTCACTTTCAAGTTGTTCTTTTTCGCTTTCAAGGGCCTTGTTTCTTTCTTCTGTTTCTGCTTTTTGGTTAAGAAGTTCTTCGTATGCTTTTCTTTGTTCTTCAAGTTCTGCTTTCATTTGTTCAAGTTCAGCATTTTCAACAACGGTTTCAACTGGTTCTTCAACTTCAAGTTCTTCTTCATCTTCGCCGTTAAGAAGTTCTTGTGCAATTGCAGTGATTTCATCTATGTAAGCATCGAAATTTTCTTGCTTAACTGGTTGTTTTTTAGGTTGTGGTGGCATAACAACTTCTTCTTCATATGAAGAAAAATCGAATTCATCTGCCTTTTGTGAAGCAAGTTCTTCTTCCCTTTTTGCTTGTTCCATATCTATGTTTGAATATTCAATTTGAGCAACTTGTTCAAGTTGTTTTGGTTTTTCTTCTTCAATTGCATGTTTAACCATTTTTGGCCTTTCAGGAAGTTCTTCTTCTTTTTCTTTTTCCTTTTTAGCACCGCGTTTAAAGAAAATTCCATTTTTTCCATCAATGATTGAAATAAGCAAATCAGAAAGTAAAACAATAATGAATGCTCCAATTGCAATAATTGCAATAACTGCAATAATGTTTAATAATGCGTCTATCATAAAAAAATCTCCCTTATCATAGTTATATGCAAGATATAACCAATAATTTGTATGCTTATTTTAACATATTACTTTTCATTTTGCAATACCCTTTTTTTAAATTTTTTTTAATTTTTTAATTCTTTGGTTTTTTATTGATTTTTAAAGGTGAATTTGCTAAAATTATTTCACATTGGGGCATCGCCAAGCGGTAAGGCAGAAGATTCTGACTCTTCCATTCGTGGGTTCAAATCCTACTGCCCCAGCCAAAAAATTCGAAAAGTTGAAGCTTGTCGGATTTTTTTATTTCAAGCCGTAGGTTGTATTTTTTTTGTAAACCTTAATAAAAAAAGGAAGATTTTTTCTTCCTTTTTAATCTTTTACTAATGCACTTGTCATATTCTTTAAAATTTGTAATGCTTTAACAGGGTCTTCAAGTCCCATAACATTTGCCGAAGAGCCGTTTAAATTATACCAACCATATGGATTTTCAAAAACAACTTCCGTTAAATTTGGTGAATTTTCGAAGGCATCTGCATAAATAAATTTTATTTCTTTTGGAATAATAACTTTTTTTAGATTTGGCTTATTGCAAAATACCCCTTCATCTATGCCCTTAACTTCAATAAACATAAATTTTGTTGGAATTTCAATAACTTCTGCATCTGAATTGCAACTTACAACAACCAATTTCCAATCTTCAAGAAAATCTGGGAAAAACCACATTCCGTAAGACATTCCTTGATATGAATTTATTGTGCAAGATGTTATTGGAATTGAAATTATTACAATAACTATAATTGCAACAATCCATTTTTTTAATCGACTTTTCTTTTTTTCTTTTTTTTCTTTGGTCAGTTTTTCTGCTTCTGCTAACTTCTTTTGGCGTTCTTCTTCTTGATTTTTAAGTTCTGCTTCTTTTCTTATGCGTTCTTTTTCGTTAATTCTTTCTTGAATATGTTTTTCTTGTTGTTGTGCAAGATTTTCAAGCATTTGTTTTTGTTCACCGTTTGCAAACCTTAATGCTTTTTTATAAGCATCGGCGCTTGTGACTAAAATATCACTTTTATAAATATCTTCAAGTTTAACTGCTTGATAATATATCATTAATTTATAAATAAATGCTTGGCAATTTTCAGGATCAACATCTAGCACTTTTTCAATTATTTCATTTGCACGATTCCAATTCTTTTCTTCAATAAGCATTTTTATACGCTTTAAAGATACTTCAATATTGCTTCCGTTAGAAACATATTTTGTTTGTTCAGCTTTTTTGCTTTCGCCACCTACTAT
>JAZUCT010000048.1:0-2487 GCA_045639255.1 Clostridia bacterium | reverse complement strand
TCTTTATTGTTTATTTCAATCTTTTCAACCATATCTTCAAATCGCAAGAACATTATTCCATCGTTAACTTCAATTATTGTTAAATAGTGAAAATTATTATTTGAATTAATTATTATAATAAATTTGTTAATAAGTTGAATTGAAATTTTATCAAAATCAAAATATTTTTTATATCTAAATTTAACATTGTTTATTTCAATTCTGTCGGCAAACACTGAAACATTATATTTTTTCTTTTCACAGGTTAAAGTTTTTTGTTTTAACGGAAGTAAAAAGCTATCTGGAATTAAATTGGGTTTTAAAATAAGTTCACAAACATTTTCACCCAGCCCAATATAATTTTTAACTTTAACCAAGTTATTGTTATTTTTTATAACAATTTCGTTAAGATTAATCATATAAGGCAAAAATTTATATCCGCTAAAAGATTGTGCTGAATAAACAAGCAAAGTGTTGTTTTGCTCGGTGTTTATTTTAAGGTGATAACCAAACTTTGAATTTATTTGAGATTTATATGTGTTATTATCGAAAATAATTGCTTCAAAATCACTGTATATATGAATTGAATAAATCATAACATCACTTCCTGAAAAAAATAAATTTCTGTTATTAATATATGTTATAATTCCATGTTTAATGTTATAAAATTTTGTTAATAATAATTTCATATTAATATTAGGGAGTTAACTATGAACAAAAATTTTAAACCTTGGACAGAAGAAAAAATATTGCATCTTTTTAACTTTGTTGAAACCGAAAAAAATAAAAATGTTTGCCTTGTTAAAATTTTTAAAGATTATGCAATTTTAACAAACAAAAAACCAAACAGTGTAAGAAATTATTATTATAATCAAATTGAACATTTTAACCTTAACCCTGAATTTGCAAAAAAATTAAATGTTAATTTGCAACTTCATAAGGCAAAACAAATTTCACATTTTTCACAAACTGAAACCGATGTTTTTGAAAAATTAAATAATTTAATTAATAAAGGTTATTCTGTTCGAAAAGCATGCCTTACACTTTCCAATGGCGACATAAATTATATGATGCGTTTACAAAATAAATACAGAAACATGAAACAAAAACAACAAGCGTGCGAAAATAAGGAAGCAACAATTTTAAAATTTAAGCCAAAATCAAATGGTTTAACTGATAACGATATTAACAACTTGTTTTTGGGGCTTGTTAAAGTTATTAAAAAAAATGCCGTTGAACAACTTAACAAAAATCTTGTAAGCGAATGTGAATGGGCAAACAACACGCTAAGAAAAACGCTTGTTACACTTAACAATAAGGAAAAGGAAATTCAATCGCTTAGCCTTAAAAACACGGTTCTTTCAAAAAAACTTGTTGAATTAACAAACGAAGTTGCACGCCTTACAAACATTGCACAATTAAAAAACTAGGAAAATTTCTTAGTTTTTTTTGTTTAAAAAATTAAATCAAGCAACATCATAAAACAAAATCCAAGCCCCAAACCAATTGTGGCAATTTTTTTGTTATCACCCAAACTTTCTGGCAATAATTCTGTGCACGAAACCGCAATCATTGTTCCTGCTGAAAAAGTAAGAAATAATGGAAGAATTGATGATATTACTGTTGCAGAATAAAAACCAATAACTGCAAAAATGGGTTCAACAATGCCAGAAACACAACTTAACATAAAACTTGTTTTCTTTTTAAAACCTGCATTATAAAGTGGCAAACTTACACTTGCACCTTCTGGAAAGTTTTGAACACCAATTCCAAACGCTAAAAGCATTGCACTTATTAAAGCATCAGAGCCACCAAGAAGTTGTGCACCGGCAAAAGCAACACCAATGCACATACCTTCTGGTATGTTATGAAGTGAAATTGCAATAACACTTAAAACACTTTGTCGGTTTGTTTGATTAACATATTTTTGCATAAATTTGCTTTTGTTAATGCGTTTATCAACAAACCATTCCATAAGCACAATAAAAACAATGCCCAACAAAATTCCGGCAGTGCAAAGAATTGCCGGATTTTGTTTGTTAATTTCACATTGTTCAATTGCAACCAAAATAAGTGAAAAAAAGCTTGATGCAATCATAACACCAGCTGAAAAACTTAAAATAAGTTGCATGCAAACTTTATTTATTTTTTTAAAACAGAAAACAATTGCACCGCCAAGCGATGTTATTAAAAATGTGAAAAACGAGAATATAATTGTTAATATAATAGGTGGTAAGGTAAGCATACTTCATTGTATGGCTTATTTTTTAAATTTGTTATTTTTTGTTCTTTGTTCTGTTCTTTCAATTGCAAATGTGTTGCTTTCAAGCGATTTTGTTATTGTGCTTCCGCAAGCAATAAAACAATTTTCACCAACACTGATTGGTGCAACCAAATTAACATTGCTGCCAATAAAACAATTGTTGCCTATGGTTGTTTTATGTTTATTTTTTCCGTCATAATTACAAAAAACAACACCACAACCCAAATTGCAATTTTCACCAATTT
>JAZUCT010000047.1:0-8758 GCA_045639255.1 Clostridia bacterium | reverse complement strand
AACAAAATTAAAAAAATAATCTTTTTTCGAAACTAACATCTTGTCCATAACTCCTTAATATATTTTGATATAATATATTTATTAAAAAGCATTAAAGAATATGCTTGCACATAAAATAAAAAAGAATTATTAAAATTGCTTGAAAAAAAATTTTTAATATGGTAAAATAACTTTGTTATTAATATGCCGATGTGGCGGAATGGCAGACGCAGAAGACTCAAAATCTTCCGAGGGCAACCTCGTGCTGGTTCGACCCCAGTCATCGGCACCAAAATCAAAGCAAACCGTGTTATTGGTTTGCTTTTTATATGATATAAAAATTTACTATTTTATCATCATTGACATATATGTTTAATTTTAATATAATATTTATGGAGTTTGTTAATGGAAAAAGATAAAATAGATGATATTAAATTGCATTTCAAAAAAAAATCTGGCAAATATTATATTCCTAAAGATTTAAATAACAAAGCGTTTGTTAAAATCGATAATTTTTGGTGGGAGTTAGATATATCAACACCGCTAAAAAAAGCAACAGTATATAATATGGGTTCTGGCAGAATGACTGAAATTGATGTTTCTGGTGATGAAATCTGTGAAGCAAAAGATTGGCAATATTTAAACTGGGAAGGAACAGAGATTCTTAGCAATAAATATGAAACTGGCTGGCTAGATAGAGACGGAAAATTTTATGGTTGTGACTATAGGTGTCACAGCATGCAAGCCGAGTTAATACATAATGCTGACGAAAGATCGCTTGAACTTGCCGGTTATATTAAAATTACAAATATATATTTTCATGGCATGCAACTTGAAGCATTGCTTGTTCACGATAGAAATCATAATTTAATAAAACCAACACAAGCACAACTGCAATATTTAAATCAATCTAATATTAAAAACCTAGATAGTGTTAATTTTCTTGCAAGAAGGGCAAATGGTGAAGTTGAAGAAATAAAACAAAACGAAAGTGAATTTGAAGATGAAATGTAAGGGTATAATTGAAAAAGTTGAATCACAACGATTAATAATTAATATGTTAAAAATGGGCAGAAGAAAATGTAACGAAACTTATATTGTTAATTTTTCAAACCAAACAAAGTTTTTAAATTGTGAAATTAACAAAATTGATGCGGGCATGCAAATTGAAAATAACATTTAACGGAATTGTTGCATTAAGTTTGCCACCACAAATATCTGCTCAGCAAATAAAACTAATAAGTCAAAAAGGTTAGGAAACTGGCCTTTTTTGTTGTTTAAAAAATTAAAATAAGTTATAATTTCATTAACGAGGGTTTTATGAAAAAATTAATTATTATTGATGGCAACAGTTTAATAAATCGTGCATTTTATGCATTGCCACTTTTAACAAATTCAAATGGTGAATATTCAAATGCAGTTTATGGTTTTTGCAATATGCTTATTAAAATGATTATTGAACATAAACCAGACCATCTTGTTGTTGCATTTGATTATGGCAAAAAGAATTTTAGGCACAATTTATATTCAGATTATAAAGGCACCAGAAAAGGCACACCTGATGAACTAAAAAGCCAATTTCCATTGCTTAAAAAAGTTCTTAAAGAAATGAACATAACTCTGTATGAAAGGGAAGGAATTGAAGCAGACGATATTATTGGAACTCTTGCAAAAAAATTTGATGAACAAACATATATTTTAACTGGTGATAAAGATGCTTTGCAACTTATTGATGAAACAACAAGTGTTTGGTTAACTCAAAAAGGCATAAGCGAAATTAAAGAAGTTAATATTAATAATATTTACGAATTTTATTCTTTAAAACCTAGTCAAATTATTGATTTTAAAGCATTAAGTGGTGATAGTTCCGATAATATTCCAGGCGTTAAAGGAATAGGCGAAAAAACAGCAATAAGCTTGCTAACAGAGTTTGAAAACATTGAGAATATATATAATAACACCGATAAATTAAAAGGTTCAGTAAAAACAAAAATTGAAAATGGAAAAGATATGGCGTTTCTTTCAAAAAAACTTGCAACAATAGATTGCAATGCTCATATCAACATTGAAATTGAAGATTGTGGCTATGATTTTCCGTTCTCTAAAAAAGTCTATGATATTTTTAAAGAATATAATTTTAATTCGTTAATTCGCAGGCAAGATTTGTTTTTAAATGATATTTTTAACGATGTTGAAACAGTTGAAGAAAAGCAACTAATTAAAAGAGTAAAAGCAAAAAAAGTTTTAATAAAAAACGAACAAGAATTTGATAAAGTTTTTGAAGAAAATTCACACGAAAAGCTTTTTGCTTTTATTATTGAAACCGACAGAATTAATTTTGCTTTTAACGAAAAATTTGAATATGAGGCAAGTTTTGAGTTAAGTTTATTTAATGATGCAATAACAATTGAAAAGGTTATGCATAAGTTAAAAAATATTTGTGAAAATGCTGAAATAGAAAAAACAACCTTTGGCATAAAACAATTTTTAAGAAGATTCAGTGAATATAATATACAAATTAACAATCTTAAAATTGATGCAGATATTGCATATTATTTAATTGAAGGTGGGCAAAAAAGTTCACTTGAAAAAGTTGTTAATAAATATGGCGAACTAAATTTTACTGCTGTTGCACTTATTTATGCATGCAATCAAATGAAGCACGAAATTGAAAAACTAAAATTAACAAAACTATATTTTGAAATTGAACTTCCATTAACTTATGTTTTGCTTGATATGGAAAATGATGGATTTAAAATTGATGCCGAAATGTTAAACACCTTATCGCAAAGATATAACCAAGAACTTGTTGAATTACAGCAAAAAATTTATTCAAGTTGTGGCTGTGAATTTAACATTAATTCGCCAAAACAACTTGCAGATATTTTGTTTAATAAATTGGGTTTATCTGTGAAAGGCAACAAGAAACAATCAACAAATGTAGATGTTCTTAATGCACTTCTAGGAACTCACCCAATAATTGAGTTAATTTTGCGATACAGAACAGTTTCAAAACTTGTTTCAACCTATATTGATGGTTTTAAACAAATTCTGCCAGAAGATAATATTATTCACACAGTATTTAATCAAACATTAACAGCAACAGGTCGTTTATCAAGTTCTGAACCAAATCTTCAAAACATACCTGTTAAAACGGAAGAAGGTAAACAACTTCGTGCATTATTTATTTCAAGGTTTGAAAATGGCAAAATTGTTAATGCAGATTATTCGCAGGTTGAATTGCGTCTTACAGCACATTTAAGCGAAGATGAAGGTTTAATTTCTGCTTTTAACATGGGCAAAGATATTCACACAGCAGTTGCATGCGAAGTTTTTGGAGTTACACAAGAAAATGTAACACCAATTATGCGAAGGCAAGCAAAAGCAATTAACTTTGGCATTATTTATGGCATTTCAAGTTTTGGTTTAAGTGAAAATATGGGTGTGTCTCAATTTGAATCAAAAGAATATATGAATCAATATTTTCTAAGATATCCAAAGGTTAAAGAATATATGAATAAGTGCATTGAAAGTTGCAGAAATAACAATGGTGAAACACGCACAATGTTTAACAGAATAAGAAAAATTCCAGACATATTTTCACCTAAAACATTAACAAGAACTTTTGGCGAAAGGGCAAGTTTGAATGCACCAATTCAAGGCACTGCAAGTGATATAATTAAAATTGCAATGCTTAATGTTTATAACAGAATTAAAAAAGAAAACCTTAAAGCAAAACTTGTTTTGCAGGTTCACGATGAACTTATTCTTGATGTTCCACCAGAAGAACTTGAAATTGCAAAAACAATTTTAAAAGAAGAAATGCAAAATGCAGTTCATTTAAGCGTTCCACTTACTGTTGATGTTGGAAACGGAAAAAATTGGTTTGAATGCAAATAAGAACATATTTATGTGTTCTTTTTTGTTGCTTTAACTTGATTATAAATTTTTAATATGTTAAAATAAAACGATTATTTTAAAAAAGAGAGAAATTAAATGATACAGGCAGTTAATGTAAGCATTCGATTTGGTGAAAGAGTTTTGTTCCAAGATGTTAACCTTAAATTCACAAAAGGCAATTGTTATGGAATTATTGGTGCAAATGGAGCAGGAAAATCCACATTTTTAAAAGTGTTAAGTGGTGATCTTGAACCAAACACTGGCGAAGTTGTTATGGGAAAAGGCGAAAGGCTTTCAGTGTTGCAACAAAACCAAAACGCATTCGATGATGAAACTGTTCTTAACACAGTTCTTCTTGGCCATAAAAGGCTTGTTGAAATAATGCGCGAAAAAGAAGAATTATATGCAAAACCAGATTTCAGCGATGAAGATGGAATTAAAGCAAGCGAACTTGAAGCAGAATTTATGGATCTTGATGGTTGGGAAGCAGAAAGCAATGCGGCAGTTTTGCTTGAAGGATTGGGAATAAAAAGTGATTTGCATTATTCACTTATGAGTGAACTTGATGCAAAACAAAAAGTTAAAGTTTTGCTTGCACAAGCATTGTTTGGGAACCCTGATATTCTTATACTTGATGAACCAACAAACAACCTTGATATTAAAAGTGTAAGGTGGCTTGAAAACTTCCTTATGGATTTTGAAAACACGGTTATAATTGTTTCACATAACAGGCACTTTTTAAACAAAGTTTGCACTCATATTTGCGATGTTGATTATGGCAAAATTTCAATTTTTGTTGGAAACTATGATTTCTGGTATGAATCAAGCCAATTGTTGTTAAGGCAAGCAAAAGATGCGAATAAAAAAATGGAAGCACGCATTAAAGAGTTGCAAGAGTTTATTGCAAGATTCAGTGCGAATGCATCAAAATCAAAACAAGCAACTTCAAGAAAAAAAGAACTTGAAAAAATCACTTTGGAAGATATTAAACCAAGTTCAAGAAAATATCCATTTATCGATTTTAAACCAGAACGACTTGCTGGAAACGATATTTTAAGTGTTGAAAGTTTAACAAAAGAAGGATTTTTCAACGGAATTTCATTCACAGTGAAAAAGGATGAAAAAATTGCAATTTTATGCGATAACAGCCTTGTTATTTCAAAACTTTACGATATTATTATGGGGCTTGATAAGCAAGATTATGGCGCAGTTAAATGGGGTCAAACCATAACAAAATCATATTTGCCACAAAATAATAATGCATTTTTTGATGGGGTTGAACTTAACCTTGTGGATTGGTTAAGGCAATATTCAAAGGATAAAACAGAAAGTTATGTTCGTGGCTGGCTTGGAAGAATGCTTTTCAGCGGTGAAGAAAGCCAAAAGAAAGCATGCGTTCTTTCAGGTGGTGAAAAAGTTAGATGCATGCTTGCACGCATGATGTTAACCGCAGGAAACTTTCTTGTTTTCGATGAACCAACAAACCACTTGGACCTTGAAAGCATAACAGCCCTTAACACTGGCATGCAAAACTTTAAAGGCAACATGTTGTTCACCACGCACGATCACGAAATTTTGGCAACAGTTGCAAACAGAATAATTGTTATTGAGAATGGCAAAAAAGTTTTCGATAAAGATTGCACTTATGAAGAATATCTTGATACAATTAAGTAGGAAAAAATGAACGATATAGAAAAAATAAATCAAAGCATTGAAAAATCAAATTTGATTTTGAAAAAATTCAAACTGCTTTATAAAAATAAACATAAAATAAACAGCACAAAAAATTTGCAAGTAACAAGTGAACTTATTAATCATTTAAAAGAAACATATTCGTTTTCAAACCAAATGTTTAATGAACTTATTGTTCAATATAGAACTGATAATGAAACAATTTCTGCAATTGGTGGAATATGTGTTGCAAATTATATTGCTGACAGCATTGAAAATTATTTAAAATAGGAAAAAAATTATGAACAGAACATTAATAAAAGATTTAAAACCTAACACAACAGTTACCATAAGCGGTTGGCTTGAAAATTTGCGTGATAAAAGGGCAATGCAATTTCTTGTTATTAAGGATATAACAGGAAGTGTTCAAGTTACCGTTGAAAAAGAAAAACTTCCAGAACTTGCAGAAAAAATATCTGCAACAACATTAAGTTCGGTTGTAACTGTAACTGGAACAGTTGTTGAAAACAGTTATGTTAAACTTAATGGCATGGAAATAATTCCAACCGATTATAAAGTTGAAAGTTTGGCAGATGCATTGCCAATTAATGCACAATCAAACATAGATCAACGCCATGAATATAGGTGGATAGATTTAAGAAGCGATAAAAACATTTTAACATTTAAAGTTGCAACTGCTTTTGAACATGCATTGCGTGAATATATGCAAACAATTAACGCAATTGAAATTCACACACCAAAAATAACAGCACAAAGCAGTGAAGGTGGCAGTGATGTTTTTAAACTTGATTATTTTGGAACACCTGCATATTTAACACAAAGCCCACAATTCTATAAACAAATGGCAATGGCAAGCGGTTTTGAAAAAGCCTATGAAGTTGCTGATTATTTCAGGGCAGAAAAATCTTTCACAGCAAGGCATGCAACAAACTTTGTTGGTTTCGATTTTGAAATGAGTTATATCTCATCGCACCTTGATGTTATGCGTGAACAAGAAAATATGTTAAGATATGCTTTAACAAAAGTTAAAGAACAATATGGTGAACAAATTAAAGCCTTATTTGATGTTGAAATTGAATTGCCAGAAAAACCTTTTCCAATAATAACCTTAAAAGAAGGTTTGCAAATTTTAAAAACAAAATATAACTATGAATTGGAAGATGATCTTGATCCACAAGGTGAAACATATCTTGGTGAATGGGCAAAAGAAACATTTAATTCAGATTTCTTGTTTGTAACAGAATATTTCTTTAAAAATCGTGCTTTCTACACAATGAAATGTGAACACGATAAAGAAGTTTCTAAGTCATACGACTTATTGTGGAAAGGCCAAGAAATAACAAGTGGTGCTCAAAGGGAACACCGTGCAGATGTGCTTACTTCTCAAATTGCAGAAAAGGGCATTAATCCTGAAAATATGAAAGGTTATATTCAATTTTTTGAATATGGTTGCCCTCCACATGGTGGCTTTGGAATGGGGCTTGCACGAGTTGTGGCAAAAATGCTTAACATCGCAACCATAAAGGATACAAGTTTTGTGTTCCGTGGTCCAACAAAACTTCACCCATAATTAAAAGGAAGAATGTATATGGAAAGAATTTTATTATCGAACTTACAAAAACAATATGCTTCACTTGAAGGCAAAGATGTTATGGTTTTTGGTTGGGCAAAAACTGTTCGTGATTCAAAAGCAGTTGGTTTTATTGAACTTAACGATGGAACAAGTTTTAAAAGTTGTCAAATAGTTCTTGAAAGCAATCTTAAAAACTATGCTGAAATAATTAAACAAGGTGTAGGAACTGCATTCAAAATTGTTGGTGAAGTTATTGTAACACCAGAAAACAAACAACCTTACGAAATAAGGGCAAAACAAGTTGAAATTGAAGGAACTTGTCCAGCAGAATATCCTTTGCAAAAGAAAAGGCATTCGCTTGAATATTTAAGGGAAATTGCATATTTAAGGCCAAGAACAAACACCTTTAATGCGGTATTTAAAATAAGAAGTGTTGCTGCTTATGCAATTCATAACTATTTTCAATCAAATGGTTTCCTATATGTTCACACTCCTCTTATAACTTGCACAGATTGTGAAGGAAGCGACCAAATGTTTAAAATTTCAACTTTAAACTTTAATAACCTTCCAAAAAATAAAGATGGCAGTGTTGATTTTTCAAAAGATTTATTTGGAAAACAAGCATTCATAACAGGAAGTGGTCAACTTCATGGCGAAGCGTTTGCAATGGCATTCAGCAATATCTACACATTCGGGCCAACTTTCAGAACAGAAAATTCAAACACAAAAATTCATGCCAACGAATTTTGGATGATTGAACCTGAAATGGCTTTTTGTGACTTAAATCAACTTATGGATATTGAAGAAAATATGCTTAAATATGTTGTAAGTTATGTTATGGAAAATTGCAAAGATGAACTTGAATTCTGTGATAAATTTATTTATAACGGCTTATTAAACCGACTTAATAATCTTGTTGAAAAAGATTTTGTTCGCATTTCTCATAGGGAAGTTGTGGATTTACTTCTTAAAGCCGATAAAAAATGGGAATTCAAACCATCTTATGAAGATGATATTGCAAAAGAACACGAAAAATATATAACTGAATATTTTGGCGGTCCAGTTTTCATAACAGATTGGCCAAAAGACATTAAAGCATACTATATGAAACTTAACCCAGATAACAAAACCGTTGCTGCTGTTGACCTTGTTGTGCCAGAAGCAGGCGAATTAATGGGTGGAAGCCAAAGGGAAGAAAACTATGATAAACTTGTTGAAAGAATGCAAGAATTGGGTGTTGATGGTTCTAACATTGAATGGTATGTTAACCTAAGAAAATTTGGTGGTTGCACTCATTCAGGTTTTGGAATGGGTTTTGAACGCCTTGTTATTTACCTAACAGGAATTGAAAATATTCGTGATGCAATTCCATTCCCACGCACACCGGGAAATTGTGACTATTAATATAAAAAACAGCCTAGATGGCTGTTTTTTTGTTATTTTTTAAAGTATTCAACAAGTTCTTTAATAAATGTTTCAGTTGCAAAATTATTTATTGTATTTTCATTTGTTATAACAACAATATCTCGTGGAATAATTTCAAAATCGGTTTTTAATACCTTAACTCTGCCACTTTTAATATCGTCAATAATAAAATCTTTAACAGTGTAAGCA
>JAZUCT010000046.1:0-19470 GCA_045639255.1 Clostridia bacterium | reverse complement strand
TTTGCTTTCAACCAGAGTTTCTGCAAACATTAAAGTTGCTTTAATAAAAGAGTTGGTTATAACCAATCACCTTGACAGAATGCCAATAATGTTTGAAGGCATTTTTGCTGATTTAAATTTAAAAACAATTAAAGATAAAATGCAAAATAAAGATTTTCATGACGTGCTGCTTAACGCAATGGGGTTAAAAATAATAAATTGAAAAGTTTAAAAAAAGTTATTTCAAATGTTTTCATAATTCTTGGTGCTTTAATTGGTGGCGGGCTTGCAACAGGTAAGGAAATTGCAACATTCTTTTGCTGTTTTGGTTCAAATTTTTGGATTCCGTGCATAATTTCACTAATAACTTTTCTGTTAATAATAACTTTAATTTCAAAATTCAATTTTACAAATGCAAACAAATTTCAACAGTTTGCATTTTTTTTATTCAGATTAATTGTTGCTTCAACAATGATATCTGCATTAAAGCAAATTTGTTCATATTTACCAAATTCTTTTGTTATATATCCAGTTTTGCTTATTTTAACATTTGGTTTAATGTTTGTTAACTATCAAGGAATTTCAAATATTTTTAACATAATTATTCCAATTGTTTTTATGTTTTTAATTATAATAAGTGTTATCTCAATTTTTAAAGAAAGCAATATTGTTCAATCATCAAATTTTAATTTTATTTCAACTTTAATTAATGGAACAACATACTCGGCTTTCAATTTATTCCTGCTTTTATATATTGTTAAAAAAAGCATGTCAACTTGCAATAAAAAAGAAACTTTTTTCTCAATTATGTTATCAACAATTTTGTTTGCAATTCTTTTAATATTTTTATCATTTGCAATATTTAATTCAGGCACAACAAATTCAATTGTTCCTTTATTGGATATAGCGTTAAGCATTTCAAATAAGTTATTTATTCCAGCAATTTCGTGCATTATTATTGCAATAATTTCAACCTTTGTTGGAATTTCATTTGATTTAATTAATTATATGCAAACAATAAAAATAAGAAATTTATTCATAATTAATTGTATAATTTTTATTTTTTGTTTAATCATTTCAAATTTTGGTCTGGATAATTTAATAAATTATGGATATAAAGCACTTGGTGTGGTTGCATTAATATATTTTATTGCAGAATGCATAAAACAAAAAATCACTCGCAAAGGTGCGAGTGATAATTTAAAAAGGTTATCGTCGTCGTTTATTAATAATTTTTTCAATAAGTGAAACCATAAAATACATTAACGCTGCAAGCACACATAACACAATTATGCAACTCATAACAACGCTTAATTTAAACACGCTGGAATTATAGTCAATTAAGAATCCAAGCCCAGCAGTGCTTGAAAGATATTCACCCATAATACTTCCAACAAAACTCATTCCAACATTAATTTTTAACAAACTGATAAAGTCAGGAATTGTTTGCGGAATAACAAGTTTTGTTAAAATTTGAAACTTAGAAGCACCTAAGGTTTTAAGCATTAATATTTTTTCGTTTTCAATGCTGTTAAATGCATTTGTCATTGTAATTATTGAAATAATAACAGCAATTAAAATGCACATAACAATAATTGCTTTCATTCCTGTTCCAAACCAAATAATAATTAATGGTCCAAGCGCAACTTTTGGAAGGGCATTAAGCACAACAATATATGGGTCCAATATTTTTTGAAGTGTTTTGCTCCACCAAAACATAACTGCAACCAAATATCCAATAGATGTTGCAACAATAAAACCAATAAAGGTTTCATATAAAGTTATTCCAACATCTTTCATTAAATTTTGTTTTGTAAACAATTCAACTAAGGTTGAAGCAATTCTTGAAGGGCTTGAAAAAATAAACGAGTCAATAATGTTTAGATGCGCAAAAAGTTCCCACAACAATAAAAACACAATAAGAATGGCAATCTGAGCAAACAAAACAAAAAATTGTTTTTGTTTGTGCTTTTTAATATATAAAGATTGTTCTTTGGAAAAATTAGGTTTTTTCATCTGTTTGCAACTCCTTCCAAATTGTGTTAAACAAATTGCTGAAATTTTTATCTTCGCGTCTTTTCAAAGGTGTTTTCGATGTATCAATACCTATTTTAAAAATATGTTTAACTTGGGCTGGTCGTGCAGTAAGAACAATAATTCTATCTGCCATAGAAATTGCTTCGCTTATATCGTGTGTAACAAGAATTGCAGTTTTTCCTTCCTTTTTAATAATTGCATAAACATCGTCGCAAACTTTAAGTCTGGTTTGATAATCCAATGCAGAAAAAGGTTCATCAAGCAAAAGCACATCTGGGTTTAATGCAAGTGTTCTTATAAGTGCGGCACGCTGTCTCATTCCGCCAGAAAGTTGGCTAGGGTATCTGTTTTTAAAATCCCATAAATCATATTTTTCAAGCAAGTTTTGAACATAAAGCTTGTTTTCTTCTGTCAATTTTTTGCCAATTTCTAAGCCAAGCGTAACATTTCCCCAAATACTTCTCCATTCAAACAAATTATCTTTTTGAAACATATAGCCAATGCTAGATTGATTGTTCGAAAAATTTTTAACAATTTCACCTTTGCTTGGGCTTAAAAGCCCAGCAATAAGTGAAAGGATTGTGCTTTTTCCGCAACCACTTGGGCCAACAATGGCAATAAATTCGCCTTTGTTAACACTAAAACTAACATTATTCAGCGCTTGTGTTTCAGCTTGAACGGTGTGATAAGTTAAGCCAATGTTTTTAAGTTCTAAGCATTGTTCCATTTTTTTCTCCTTTCGTGATTAACCATAAGTTATATGGTCATTTCATAATATGATAACTTTGTCATTTGGTGCTATATTGCACTTATAACTCTTGTTGCAATTGTGTTATCAACAACTTTATTGAATGGAACAGTTGCATCAAGTTCGCCAGCATTAATCATTATGTTCATCATGTTGTTATAAGCACTTTCGCTCATAACTGGTGTTGAATTCCATGCATCAATTGATTTATAACTTTCAATGCTATCTTTAATTGATTCAATTGATGTTGTTGTGAATGATGGTTGAAGTGCATTTGCAACATCATCAATATTGGCAGTCATAACAAAGTTATATGCTTTAACAACAGCTTTCAAAAATTTTTCTGCTTTATCACTTTGCTTTTTCAAAAAGTTTTGTGTTGCAATAAAAGCTGTGTATGGAACTTCGCCACTTGCTTCACCAAGCGATGCAATTCTGTAACCTTTTCCAGCTTTAACATATTCGCTTGCAGTTGGTTCAAACATAGTAACATAATCACCTTGACCACCTTCAAATGCACCAACAGTCATATCAAAAGCAACATCAAGGTTTAAAACAGTGTTGTTTTGACCAAGTGTTAAATTGCCATTGTGTTCCATAATGTATTGAAGTGTCATTGCAGGCATTCCACCACGGCGTCCACCAATAACTTCTTTGCCATAAAGGTTACTCCATTCAAAGTTAGGTTCAGGTGTTCTTCCAATAAGGAATGAGCCATCACGCTTTGTTAATTGACCAAACACAACAGGTGCGTTTTCTTTGCCTTCATTTGCAACATAAACAACTGTTTCTGGGCCAGCAAGAATAATATCAGCATTATTTGAAAGCAGGGCAGTCATGCTAACATTGCTTCCACCACCATTGGTTAATTCAATCTCAAAACCTTCTTCTTCAAAATAACCTTTGTTAATTGCTACATAAAATGGTGCATAAAAAATTGAATGTGTAACTTCGTTAACTTTAATAACATTCTTTTTTTCACAACCAGCAAAAGCAAACAAAGAAATAAATGAAATAACAAAGGCACTTAAAAAGATTGCAATTTTTTTCATTTTTTACCTCCTTTTTCAAAAACTACTTCATATTATTAAATTTATAAAATAAGTGTTAACTCAATATTGACAAATTGTGATTTATGTGGTATAAAAAGCTAAGGAGAAATTTCTATGAAAAAAGAAGTTAATTATGCAAAAAATGCCCACAGATGTTTAAAAGCAAGTCAAATTTTGGCAATGATATCAGGTTTATTTATGGTTTCAGTTTGTCCATTAAGTTTTATGCTTGGTGGTTCAGGGTTAGGCATTGCAAGTGTTATTGTTGCATTCTGCATTCCAGTTAGTTCAATTTCATTATATAAAATTGCAGAAAATTTTAAGGAAAAATATGAAAAACAACAAAGCAAAGAAACTTTTGAAATTAATAACCAACTTGAATCAGAACACGAAGAAAATAATCTATATGAACCTGCTAAAAACATTGAATATTTTAAACAACAAAATTTTCATAACAGCAATTCATTAAAAATTAAAAATTATTTTTTAAACAAAACAAACAAATATAATGCTTTCAGTTTAAAAAATAAAGATGAAGAAGAACTTGAAAGATAAAAATAATCACGATTTTCGTGATTTTTTTATTGTTGATTAATGCTTGATTTTATTTGTGATTTGTGTTAATATATACCTTGAAAAAATGTGGAGGTATAAAGGTAATTATGATGATTAATCCACCAGTGGAAGAATTAATAGAAAAAGCAGGAAACAAATATGCACTTTGTTGCGTTGTTTCAAAAAGGGCAAAAGATCTTAAAAAACTTAACCCAGAAATTGATAGCAGTGATAAAAAAGAAATAACAACTGCCACCGAGGAGTTATACTCTGGCAAAATTTCAGTTTCAAAAGAATAATTAACAATTGCCAAAATCTTTCCAAGGGTTTTGGTAATTTTATTTAATAAGGATAAATATGATTGCGGAAGTTATTGTTGATATTTTAAACAGTGAAGTGGATAAAATATTTGATTATGGCATTCTTTCACCACAAGAAATAAAAGTGGGTGAAAGGGTGCTTGTTCCGTTTGGAAACAGAAACATTGAAGGTTATGTAATAAACATAAAAGAAACCACAGATGTTGCACCTAACCGCTTAAAAAACATAATAAAACCGCTTGATAATTTCACCGCAATTAAACCAGAATTTATTTCACTTATGCATTTTATGAGTGAAAGCTATAACACAAGAAAAGCCGATTGTTTAAGGTTATTCATTCCACCAGCTGTCAGAAAAAACACTGCAAAGGAAATTGTTAATTATTTAATTTCATATAATCAAAACACAACATTTGTGCCAAAAGCAAATGCTGTTAGCCAAATTAAAGCAATTGAATATGTTATAAATCACCCACAAAGCAACAAAACTCAACTTAATAACATGTTTTCAAGCGGTTGCATAAACAAACTTATTGAAAATGGTGTTTTTAATGTTGAAACTGTTTCAGCTCAGCGAAATCCATATCAAAGTTTGCAAGCAGACCTTAAAACAGTAACATTAACACAGCAACAACAAATTGCAAAAAACACAATTTTAACAAGCGTTAATAAAACAATTCTTTTGCATGGGGTAACTGGAAGTGGAAAAACTGAAGTTTATATCAATTGCATAAAAGAAGTTCTTGAAAAAGGCAGAAATGCAATAATGCTTGTTCCAGAAATTGCACTAACGCCACAAATGCTTAAAATATTCAGGGCTCATTTTGGAAGTGAAGTTGCACTTTTGCATAGCGGTTTAAACAACGGCGAAAGGTTTGATGAATGGAAAAAACTTCATTCTGGCAAAGCAAGGGTTGCAATTGGTGCAAGGTCGTGCATATTTGCACCGATTGAAAATTTAGGTCTTATAATAATCGATGAAGAGCACGATAGCAGTTACATTTCACAAACAAATCCACGCTATAACACATTGGAAATTGCAAAATTTAGGGCAGAGCATAATTTTTGTAATCTTGTTCTTGGCAGTGCAACTCCAAACATTGAAACATACAATAAAGCCATGAATGGTCAAATTCAACTTATTGAAATGCCAAACAGAGTGTCACAAAAAAAATTGCCTGAAATTGAAGTGGTTAACATGAGTGAAGAATTGCTTAGCGGAAATGCAAGCATATTTTCAAAAAAAATGATATATGAATTGTCAAAATGCATGTCAGAAAAAAACCAAGCAATGATATTTCTTAATCGCAGGGGTTATTCTTCATTTGTTATGTGTAAAGAATGTGGTTATGTGGCAAAATGCACCGATTGTGATGCAACCCTTGTTTATCATAAAGAAGAAAATGTGCTTAAATGCCATTTTTGTTCAAAGCGATATCATATGTTAAGTGAATGCCAAGATTGTCACTCGAAATTCATTAAAGAAGGTTATTTTGGCACACAACAAGTGGTGGCGGAACTTCAAAAAATTTTCAAAAATGTTAAAATTTTAAGAATGGATAACGACACAACTTCTTTAAAAGATGGTCATTTAAAAATTTTGGAAGAATTTTCAAAAACAAAACCAGCAATTTTGGTTGGAACACAAATGATTGCAAAAGGGCACGATTTTGGTGCTGTAACCTTTGTTGGCATTTTAGATGCAGATATTGGTCTTCACTCGGCAGATTTCAGGGCAACAGAACGCACTTTTCAACTTATAACTCAGGTTGCTGGAAGGGCAGGAAGAGCCGAACAAGAAGGCAAAGTGGTTTTGCAAACATATGCTCCAAGGCATTATGTTTACAGAATGGCAAAAGAATATAATTATAAAGCATTTTTTGAAAGGGAAATAAATGCAAGGCAAACAACAATGTTTCCGCCTTATTCAGTAATTGTTCGTGTTCTTTCAAGCAGCGAAAACGAAAATTTAACACGCGAACAAATAAGGCTTATAAACCAAGATGTTCAAGTTCTGAAAGAACAATTTAAAAAAGATATAATATTTTGCGAAGCAATGAAAAGCCCTGTTAAAAAAATGCAAAAAAAATTCAGATATCAAATTTTGCTAAGAATTTTAACCCAAAATAGTGCAGAAATAATTAAAAAAGTATATAATATTGTTAACATGCACAATGTTCCAAATTGCACATGCTTTGTGGAACTTAACCCTCAAAATTTAAGTTAAAGGAATAAAAATAATATGGCAATAAGAAAAATTGTTAAATCAACAGATCCACTTTTAAGAAAAATTTCAAAGCCAGTAACCGATTTCAATCAAAAACTTTGGGATTTACTTGATGATATGAAACAAACAATGCGTCAGCATAATGGTGCAGGTATTGCTGCCCCTCAGGTTGGAATTTTAAGAACTGTTTGCTCAGTAGAAGTTAATGGTTTATATTTGGAATTTGTTAATCCACAAATTTTAAGCGAAGAAGGTTCAAAACTTATGCTTGAAGGTTGTTTAAGTGTTGATAATCTTAATGGCTTTGTTTACAGACCAGAAAAAATAACCGTTAAAGCACAAGATAGATATGGTAACTTTTTCACAGTAACTGGCGAAGGTTATTTGGCGCAAGCAATCTCGCATGAAACTGATCATTTGAAAGGCATTTTATTCATTGATAAATTGGATCATGTTGCAAGTAAAGAAGAATTATATGGTGAATAGGAGATTTTATTTATGAAAGTTATATTTTTGGGCACTCCCAGTTTTGCCGTTGCACCGCTGGAAAGGTTAATTAATTCGCATCATAAAGTGCTTGCGGTTGTAACTCAACCAGATAAAAGCATTGGAAGGCATCAACAACTTCAAAGCCCACCAACAAAAATTGTTGCACTTAAACACAACATTCCAGTTTATCAGTTCGAAAAAATAAACAAACAAGGTGTTGAAGAACTTCAAAAACTTAATGCTGATATAATTGTAACTTGTGCTTATGGTCAAATTTTAAGGCAACAAATTTTGGATTTAACCCCAAATGGAGTTATTAATATTCATGGAAGCATTTTGCCAAAATATAGGGGTGCAAGCCCAGTTCAATGTGCATTAATTCATGGCGAAACAAAAACTGGCATAACCATTTTAAAAAGTGGACTTGGTATCGATAACGGGCCAACTCTTTTAACTGCTGAAATAAATATCGAGCCAACCGATACAACTGAAACACTTTTAAACAAATTAAGCAATCTTGGTGCAGAAAAAATAATAACTGCACTTGATTTAATTGAACAAAACAAAGCAGTTTTTGTTGAACAGAACGAAGAAGAAGCAACTTATTTTAAAATGTTTGAAAAAACAGATGGAAAAATTGATTTTAATAAAAACAGCACTGAAATTGCCAATTTTTTAAGGGGTATTAACCCATGGCCAGGCGCTTATTTTGAATATCAAAATCAAAACATAAAAGTTTTTGAAATTAAGAATGTTTTGCACGAAAAATTAACTTGTTTGGTTGCAGATTGGGAAAATAAAAAAAATGGTGAAATATTGGTTGCCAATTCAAAAAATGGTTTAATTATTAAATGCCAAAATGGTGCAATTGAAATTGAATTAATGCAAGCACCAAACTCTAAAAAAATGCCAGCAAAAAGTTATCTTAATGGTAAAAAAATTGAAGTTGGAACAATTGTTAACTAAGGATACTAATTATGGAAGAATTTAATTTATTTTCTATGCAAAATAAAAAAAATGCACCACTTGCTGATAGAATGCGTCCCACAAGTTTAGAAAATTTTTATGGGCAAAAACATATTCTTGCCACTAACAGTTTTCTTAACAGAGCAATAAAAAGTGGAACTCTTGGCAGTTGCATATTTTATGGCCCACCGGGCACAGGTAAAACAACTCTTGCCGAAATTATTGCAAACTTAACAGGAAGTTACTTCGTAAAACTAAACGCAGTTGCAAGCGGTGTTAGTGAAGCAAAAGATGTAATAAATCAAGCAAAACATAATTTTGAGTTGTATGGCAAAAAAACATATTTAATTCTTGATGAATGCCATCGCTGGAACAAAGCACAAAGTGATAGTGTTTTGGAAGCAATTGAAAAAGGGCACATTGTTTTTGTTGGCACAACAACTGAAAATCCATACATTTCATTAACCAAAGCAATTGTTTCAAGATGTCAAGTTTTCGAGTTTAAACCATTATCTAATCAAGATGTTCAAAACATTTTACTAACTGCAATTGAAAACAAAGAATATGGTTTTGGAAATCTTAATGTTGTTTGCGATAATAATGCAATAATGCATTTTGCATTTGCAAGTAATGGTGATGTTCGAAGTGCATTAAACAGCCTTGAACTTGCTGTTTTAACAACAGGATATAATAACAACAAACAAATACATATCACACTTGAAGTGGCAGAACAATGCACTCAGAAAAAAGCGTTAAGCATTGATGAAACTGAATATTTCGATTTACTTTCTGCATTTTGCAAATCTCTTAGGGGAAGCGATGCAGAAGGTGCACTTTATTATGCAAATCGATTAATGTTTTCAGGGGTTTCACCATTGATAATTGCTCGTAGGCTTATTGCACACGCAAGTGAAGATGTTGGTATGGCAGATAGTTATGCGTTAACCATGGCAATTAATGCCTTAATTGCACTTGAAAAGTTAGGCGATACAGAAGGTAAAATTCCATTAACACACGCAATAATTTATGTTTGTGAATCGCCAAAATCAAATGCAGTTATTGTTGCAAAAGAACTTGCTGAAAAAGATGCTGAAAATCAAATATATCCAGTTCCAAATCATTTAAAAAATAACACTTTAAGTGGCGGAACACCTGAAAAATATAAATATCCACATAATTTTGGTGGCTATGTTAACCAACAATATATGCCAACACCTTTAAAAGATAGAATTTATTATAAACCATCAAATAATGGTGCTGAAAATAACTTAACACGAAAAAAATATTAAACGGAAAAAAAATTCCGTTTTTTTCTTAAAAATTTATATTGAAATTTGCATTTTTGTATGCTATAATTCAAGTAAATAAGGGATTATAAATATATAAATTGAAAAAGGAGGTTAAAATGAAAGAAGTTTTTTTGATTTTAGATAAATCAAATCAATCAACAGATATATATTTCTTAAAAGAATCCGAAGCGAAAAAATTTGTTGATTTAAATCCTGAATTTACATATCAATTAAAAAAATGTTATCAAACACTTCAAGAATATAATCTTGAAATAAATTCGCAAAGTAATAAAGATTATTTAAATAAAAAACTTGAATATTTAAACAACGATGCAAAATATGCAGTTGTTCTTAATGGCAAAGAAGTATATTTAACTTTTAAAAACATAAAAAGCATTATCTATACTTTTAAAAAAGGTGAAACAAAACATATTTGGATTAATAACAAATCTATTTCTATTGCTGATTATCCAAAAATCTTAATTGCATATAACGAAGGAAAAAAGGCAATTAAAAATGCAAAGAATGAACTTAAAGAAATTGAAAATGAAATTGAAAAATAACAGGCAGAAGGTGTAAGCATGAAAAAAGTATATCAAATTTTAAGAAATAAACACGAACATCTAAAATATGTTTTTGAAACTCAACAAGAAGCAAAAAAATGCATTAAACTTCTTGAATCATCAGATCCATTTAATATTTATACTTGTAAGGAATTGGAACTATATTCAAACCTTAATGCATTCTTTGAAAAAAATCCAGAAGAATATGAAGCAATTTTAAACGATTCAATTTTAAGCATTAATTATAAACTTTATCCAATTTGGTTAAAAAACAAAGCAACTTCAAAAGTTGAAGAAACCAAAATTAAACTTGAAGATTCATTAAGAATCATTGATGAAATTAAAGCGAAATCGTTTAAGAAAAATTATATTCATAAACAAGGCAACAACGAATATGTTATAACAAAGCACGATTATCCAAAACTTCTTGAAATTTACATAAAATCTCTTGAAGAAATAAGTTTTTATAACGAATCGTTAAAAGAACTTAAGAAAAAAGCATTATATTCAATCATCAATTATAAAAGCGAAAAAGAAAACGAAAAATAAACAAAAAGGAATTAATTAATATGGAAAAAGCATACATAATTTTAAAAAACGGCAAACCAGCATCTAAATTTATCTTTAGAACACTAAAAGAAGCAGAAGAACTTATGGAAATGTTCAAAGATGCATACCCAAAATCACAATTTGAATGTGAAGAATTAAGTTTATATCAAAACTATTCAAATCTTGTTATGAACAAAACAGAAAGCGAACAACTTTATAAAAACATTAACGAAAAGGCAGTTGAAAATGTGCTTTACAGAAAATATGCAATCACCTTAAAAAATGCAGATACAAACAACTATGAAAAAGCATATATTTCGGCAAAACAAGCCCTTGAATGCATTCAAAAACTTAAAAGATTTAATGAAGATTTCATCATTAAAGCAAAAAACAAAACAACAAACAGCATTCATAGATATGTTGTTCAAGAACAAGATTATTGCAAAATGCATGTAATTCGTGCAATAGTGATGCCAAAATATAATAAGTATCTTAATGATCTTGAAAATATGAAAGAAGAAACAGAAGAAGAAAAATAAAAAACTCGCATATGCGAGTTTTTTGTTTTCAAAAATTAAATAAAAAAAGCGAGAAACTCGCTTAATGTTTTATGCTTTTTTTGCATCGCTAAGCAACTTTGAAAGGCTTGCAACTTTTCTTGATGCAGTGTTTTTCTTATAAACTCCGCAAGAATTAATTAAAGAAACAACTTCTTTTAAAAATTCACTTGCTTCATCAAGTTTGTTTTCAGCGATAAGTGCTTTATATTTTTTAACATAAGTTGCAACTTTTGATTTCATAGTTTTGTTTTCTGCAGTTTTTTTAGCAGTAACATCTATTCTTTTCATTGCTGATTTAATGTTTGCCACGGTTAAAATCTCCTTAATTAGTTTATTGTTTCAAAATCTAAGTGATTATAGCATATTAAAACATATTTTGCAACTATTTTATTAATTTAAAATGTTGTTTCAATAATTTAATTTCA
Source organism: Clostridia bacterium (assembly GCA_045639255.1). Classification (GTDB taxonomy): domain Bacteria; phylum Bacillota; class Clostridia; order Christensenellales; family UBA1242; genus JAZUCT01. The sequence goes on along the minus strand of JAZUCT010000046.1, from coordinate 7,711 downwards.
TAATCTATGCTTAATAAATATTTGACTAAATAATAAATTTTGTTATAAAATTAATTATATCAACAAATAAAAGGAGAATTATTTTATGGTTCAATTTGAAGGTAAAATTTTCAGCGATGCTCTTCAAGAACATGCAGAAAAACAACTTAAAAAACTTGTAGGAGATTCAAGGGTGTTTTTAACAACAGAAGGCAGTAACATAAAAGCACAAATCGTTTGTGGTGAACTTGTTACAACCGCAGTTGATAAAGATGGATATAAAGCCATATCAGATGCTTCTAAAAAAATTATAGATTTGCAAAGGAAAAAGAAAGAAATTGTTAACGATAAAAAGGGAAAAGTTTCTTTCGGCAAGGCTATTGCAGATAATTAAGCAAAAATGTTGATTAAATTTAAACGGCAAACAAGTGTTGCCGTTTTTTGTTTGGTTTTAAAAACAAAATGTTGTATAATAAAATGTTAAATTTTTATTTGGAGATAATAATGCTAGCAAAAGTTAAAAGTTTCGCTCTAAACGGAATTGAAGGTTATCTTGTTGAAGTTGAAGTGGATATTTGTGCAGGCATGCCTAAATTCGATATTGTTGGACTTGCCGACACAGCAATTAAGGAAAGCCGAGAACGCATTAAAAGTGCAATTGCTAATTGTGGGCTTGAATATCCAATTTGCAGAATAATTGCAAATCTTGCACCAGCCGACACAAAAAAGGAATCCACAATATATGATGTTGCACTTGCAACCGCAATATTAGGTGCTATGGGGCAAATCCCATATCAAAAACTTTCTGATTTCATTTTTCTTGGCGAACTTTCACTTGATGGAAGTGTTCGAAAAATAAATGGATTGCTTCCAATTCTTATTTCTGCACGAAAACTTGGCTATAAAAACATTATCATTCCAAAACAAAACGAAAAAGAAGCAAGTTATATTGATGGCTTGCAAATATATCCAGTTGAAACATTAACCGATATTGTGGATTTTTTTCAAAGCAATAAAGAAATAAAAACCGTTGAGCTTAAACATTTTGAAGACATTCAAAATTCAAAAGTTTTAACAAACGATTTTTGCTATGTAAAAGGTCAATCAAGCGCAAAAAGGGCACTTGAAATTGCTGCTGCTGGTGGGCATAATGTAATAATGGTTGGTCCGCCAGGAAGTGGAAAAACCATGCTTGCAAAAGCATTTCCAACAATTTTGCCCGATTTAACTTTTGAAGAAGCACTTGAAGTAACAAAAATACATAGTATTTCAGGATTGCTTGATAACAAAGAAGGAATAATTTCTCAAAGGCCATTTCGTGCACCGCACCACACAGCAAGTTATGTTTCATTAACTGGTGGTGGTAACAAAGCAAAACCTGGCGAGATAAGCCTTGCACATAATGGAGTTTTATTCCTTGATGAGTTGCCAGAATATTCAAGGCATACCATTGAAACATTAAGGCAACCACTTGAAGATGGTGTTATAACCGTTGCAAGAAGTGCTGTAACTGTGGAATATCCAGCGTCGTTCACACTTATTGCCAGCATGAACCCATGTCCATGTGGCTATTATGGTTCAAAAACAACACAGTGCAAATGTGCGCCAACTCAAATCCACAAATATCTTTCAAAACTATCTGGTCCACTTATGGACAGAATTGATTTGCATATTGAAGTTGACAGCATAAAATATAACGAACTTTCTTCAAAACAACTTGAAGAACCAAGCATAAAAATAAAAGAAAGGGTTGATAAAGCAAGGGCAATTCAACTTGAACGATTTAATGGAACAAATGTTTTTTGCAATGCGCAAATGAGTGCAAGCATGTGCAATAAATATTGTGTTCTTGATCAATATTCTCAAAGCATAATAAAACAAGCTTTTGAAAAAATGAATTTAAGTGCAAGGGCATATAACCGAATTTTAAAAGTTGCACGAACAATTGCCGACCTTGATGGAAAACAAAATATTGAATTAGATCATGTTTTAGAAGCCATTCAATATAGGAATTTAGATAAAAAATATTTTGTATAAGGAATATGAAATGTATAACGAAAATGAAAAAGCATTAATTTGGTTAAGTTTATTTGAATTTTTAACTTATAATAAAAAACTTAAAATATATCAAAGTTATATTCAACCAAAAGAAATGTATGAAAATTTTGAAAAAGATAGCAAAAAAATCATTGAAATAGTAGGCGAAGAAAACTATAAAAATATGCTTGATGTAAGAAATGATATGATTTTAAATAATCACATTCAAACATTAACAAAAGAAAATATAAAATTTGTAACAATCTGTTCTAAGGAATATCCTATTTTATTAAAAAACACAACAAATCCACCACTTGTTCTTTATTGCAAAGGTGATGTTGATTTATTAAAAACAGATTGTCTTGCAGTTGTTGGAACTCGAAACTGCACAAGATATGGAATTGAAGTAACACAAAAATTCACAGAAACTCTTGCAAAAAACAATTTAACAATTGTAAGTGGGCTTGCAATGGGTGTGGATACTTGTGCACATGATACTTGCTTAAACGCAGGTGGCAAAACAATTGCAGTGCTTGCAGGTGGTTTTCATAACATATATCCACAAAGCAACTATATGCTTGCTCAACAAATTGCTGAAAAAGGTTTGTTGGTTAGTGAATATAAACCAAATGAACAAGCAAACAGATATAATTTTCCAGTTCGCAACAGAATAATTGCAGGGCTATCAAAAGGTGTTTTGCTAACCGAAGCGGGCGAAAAAAGTGGTGCAATGTATACAAAAGAATATGCACTTGAATATGGCAGAGACTTATTTGTTGTTCCAGGCAACATAACAAATATTCGAAGCAGTGGTTGCAATGCAGTTATTAAAAGTTTGCAAGGAACCATGGTAACAAGCCCAAAAGATATTCTTTCAACTTATGGCATGGAAGATTTAAATTTATTTAAAAATGAAGCAATTCAAACCACACTTGATGAACAAATAATAATAAGTTTATTTCGTGGTGATGAACTTCACTATGATGAAATACTTTCTAAAACAAAATTCGATGCAAAGCGACTTAATACATTATTAACCACCATGCAAATTCGTGGTATAATTAAAAAACTTGCAGGAAACTATTTTGCATTATCAATTTAAAAGGAAATAATTAATGGATTTAGTAATAATCGAGGCACCAAATAAAAAGGGTTCAATATCAAAATATCTTGGTTCAAACTATGAAATTGTTGCATCAGTTGGGCATGTTCGTGATTTGCCAGCAAAAGATTATGGTGTTAAAATAGATAACAATTTTGAACCAAACTATGTAATTTTGCCAGATAAAACTAAAATTGTTAAAGAGTTAAAAGAAAAAGCTAAAAAAGCAGACAAAATATATTTGGCAACCGACCCGGACCGAGAGGGCGAGGCAATTGCTTGGCATATTGCATATATTCTTGGTTTAAAGCCAGAAGAAAAATGCCGAGTAACATTTAACGAAATTTCAAAAAATGCCGTTCAAAAAGGAATTCTTGAACCAAGGGCAATTGATGAAAATCTAGTTAATGCACAACAAGCAAGAAGGCTTTTAGATAGGTTTGTTGGTTATGAAATTTCGCCAATTCTATGCAAAAACATAAAAAATAATTTAAGTGCAGGTCGTGTTCAAAGTGTTGCACTTAAAATTGTTGTGGATAGGGAAAGGGAAATTCAAAACTTTAAACCAGAAGAATATCACACTTTAAATGTTCTATTAACAAAACAAACCGTTTCATCGTTAATAAAAGCAAACCTTGTTTCATTTAATTCAAAAAAAATAAAGCCTAAAAATGCAGACGAAATGCAAAAGATAATTGATATTGTTAAAGATGGCATTTTCACAGTTAAAAATGTTAAAAAATCTGTAACAACTTCTAAGCCACTTCCACCATTTACAACAAGCAAATTGTTGCAAGATGGAACAAATAAACTTGGTTTCAGCCCTAAACAAACTCAACGAATTGCACAACAACTTTATGAAGGTGTTGAGCTTAAAGGTGAAGGAAAAGTTGCACTTGTAACATATATTCGTTCAGATAGTGTTCGTGTTTCGCCAGATGCTCAAAAAATGGCAAAAGAATTTATTCTTAAAAATTTTGGCGCAGAATATTATCCATCAAAACCAAATGTATATAAATCAAAAGGCGCTGTTCAAGATGCCCACGAAGCAATTCGTCCAATTTCACTTGAATATACACCTGAAAGAATAAAAAGCAGTGTTGCAAGTGATGTATATAAACTATATAAATTAATTTATAATCGTTTTCTTGCAAGCCAAATGAGTGTTGCAAAATATAATTCAGTTAATGTTGATATAGATTGCAATAATTATGGTTTTAAAGCAAGCGGCAAAACCCCAATATTCTTAGGATATAATAAAGTTTATAAGCCATTCACCGAAGAAACCGAAGAAGAAGGTTTGCTTCCTGAACTAAGTGAAGGTGAACAACTTAACTTAAACGAATATAAAGCTGAACAAAAGTTCACAAAACCAAGCCCAAGGTTTACAACAGCAACCTTAATTAATGCACTTGAAGAAAAGGGTATTGGCAGACCAGCAACTTATGCACAAATCTTTTCAACCATTCGTGAAAGAGGATATGTTGATATGCAGGGTAAATCGCTTTTTCCAACAGAAATTGGTTTTGTTGTTAATGATTTTCTTGTTAAAAATTTCCCAACCATAATAAATGAAGATTTTACTGCTCAAATGGAATCTAAACTTGATGATATTGCAGTTGACAAAGTGGAATGGAAAGGTGTTGTTTCAAAATTCTATCATCATATTGCAAAACTTGTTAATGAACTTAAAGCAAAAGGCATTGCATGTGCAATGGCAACAACAAACACTGACAAAATTTGCGATAAATGTGGTTCACCAATGGTGTTAAAGAATGGCAGAAATGGCGGATTTTATGCATGCTCTAAATATCCTGAATGTAAAAACACAAAATCGTTAATTGAAGAAAAAATTGTAACTTCATGCCCTAAATGCGGAAAAAATATCCTTGAAAAAACATCTAAAAAGGGCACAAAATATTATGCTTGTGAAGATTATAAAAATTGCAAATTAATGCTTTGGGGCATTCCTACCGGTGAAAAATGCCCAGAATGCAATGGCTATTTGTTTGTAAACAAGGGCAGGGGTGGAGCATATATAAAATGCTCGAACGAAGAATGCCTGTTCACAAAAGACATACAAAAAAAGGAAGAAAATAATGAAGAACCAAACAATTAATATTGTTGGTGGCGGTCTTGCTGGTTGTGAATGTGCTTGGCAACTTGCACAGAGGGGTTACACAGTTAATCTTTACGAAATGAAACCTTTAAAATTCACACCTGCACATAAAAATAAAAACCTATGTGAAATTGTTTGTTCTAATTCTTTTGGTGGAACAGATCTTTCAACTGGTGCTGGCCTTTTAAAAGCAGAAATGGAACAACTAAACAGTCTTATTTTGAAAACAGCAAAAAAACATCTTGTTCCAGCAGGCGGGGCAATGGCTGTTGATAGGGAAACTTTTTCAAAAGAAATAAATGATATAATTCATTCGCATAAAAACATTAATGTAATAACCGAAGAATTTTGTGAAATTAATAAAAGCGAGTTAACAGTTATTGCATCTGGCCCATTAACAAGCGAAAAATTAAGCAATAATTTAAAGCAAATTTTGGGCGAAGATTTCTTATATTTCTATGATGCAGCAGCACCAATTGTAACAAGTGAAAGCATTGATAAAACAAAATCTTTTGTTGCTGATAGATATAACAAAGGCAATAATGCAGATTATATTAATTGTCCAATGAATAAAGAAGAATATGATAACTTTGTTCAAAACCTTGTAACAGCCGAAACGGTTTCACTTAAAACTTTTGAAAATATTAAAGTATTCGAAGGTTGTATGCCTGTTGAACAAATGGCAAAGCGAAGCCTTGATGCACTTAAATTTGGGCCATTAAAACCTGTTGGACTTATTCATCCAGAAACTGGTGAAAGATTTTATGCAGTTGTTCAGTTAAGAAAAGAAAATGTTAAAGCCGATTTATATAATCTTGTTGGATTTCAAACAAACTTAACTTATAAAGAACAAAAACGAGTTTTTGGTTTAATTCCTGCACTTAAAAATGCAGAATTTGTTAAATATGGTGTTATGCACAGAAACACATATATAAATGCCCCAAAAGTTCTTAACACAGATTTATCATTAAAAAATTATCCTAATATTTATATTGCTGGCCAATTAAGTGGTGTGGAAGGATATATGGAAAGTTGTATTTCTGGTCTTTTAGTTGCACTGAATATTCAAAACAAACTGAAAAACAAGCCTTCTTTAAATTTTCCAAGTTATACAATGCTTGGTGCACTGGTAAGTTATATAACTAATCCAGCTAATTCAAAAAATTTTCAACCAATGAATGCAAATTTTGGCATTCTTGATCCACTTGAAGAAAAAATAAGGGATAAAAAACTTAAAAAATTAAAACAAGCAGAAAAAAGTATAAAATTTTATAGCGAGAACAATAATTTATGGAATTTTTAACACGCACAACACAACTGATTGGTGAAAATAATGTTGAAACTTTGAAAAATGCAAAAGTTATTATTTTTGGTGTTGGTGGAGTAGGTGGATATGTTCTTGAAATGCTTGCAAGAACAGGTGTTGGCAATATTGACATTGTGGATTTTGATTTTGTTGATATAACAAATATAAACAGGCAAATAATTGCAACCCAAAACAATATTGGAAACTTAAAAGTTGAAGAAGCAAAAAAAAGAGTTCTTGAAATTAATCCACAATGCAATATAAAAGCTTTTGCAGAAAAAGTTTGTGCCGATAATATTTCAAATTTTTTAATAACTAATTATGATTTTGTTATTGATTGCATAGATAATGTTTCAAACAAAATGGATTTAATTGAATATTGCTATAAAAACAATATCAAAATAATTTCATCAATGGGTGCAGGCAATAAAATCGGTATTCCGAATTATGAAATTTCAGATATATATAAAACTGAATACGATAAACTTGCAAAAGTTATAAGAAAACATTGTAAGGAACGGGGTATAAAAAAACTTACAGTTTGTTATTCAAAAGATAATCAAATTTCAAGTAATGTTATTGGAAGTGTTGCATATCACCCAGCAACTTGTGGTATAATAATTGCAAGTTATGTTATTAATCAATTAATAAAAGGAGATAACTAAATATGGCAAAAGAAATAAACAGTAAGGAATTTAAAGAACTTGTGCTTGAAAACAAAAATCAACTTGTTGTTGTTGATTTTTATGCTAATTGGTGTGGTCCATGCAGAATGCTTGCGCCAATAATAACAGAAGTTTGTGAAGAAAACAATGTAACTTTATATAAAGTTAACACCGATGAAAATGAAGATTTGGCAAAACAAAACGGAGTTCTTGCACTTCCAACAGTTATGTTTTTCAGAAACGGAGAAATGGTTGAAAAATTTGTTGGTTTTCGCCCACAAGAATCAATTGATGAAATAATAAAAATGTATAAATAATCATAAAAGCAGATAAAACTGAATTGTTTAATCTGCTTTTTTAAATTAATAATTATTCATTATACTTAATAATTATGCAACAAAATTAAATATTTCAAATTATAATTTTAATTTAAATGCATAAACATTCTCATTTATTTAAAAAATGTTAGATTTATATATATGCAAAAATATGCATAAATATTA
>JAZUCT010000045.1:0-3001 GCA_045639255.1 Clostridia bacterium | reverse complement strand
AATAAAATTTGAAGTGGCAACCAAAAAATAATTTTTAATAAAAGTAACATAACTACCTACTTTGTTTTAATTCTGGAAATTTTTTATATATAATATTAAGCATAAAATTCATTATTTTATTAATTGTTAAACTGCAATCAACAACAATTGAATCTGGCATTTTAATTAAAGGTGAATTTTCTCTTGTTGAATCTTCATAATCTCGCTGTTTAATATCCTGAAGAATTTTTTCAAATGTTATGCCTGTTAAATCTGTTCCATTCTGCTTATATTGATTTAATCTTCTTTCTGCCCTTATTTCAGCGCTTATATCAAAATAAAATTTGAAATTTGCATTTGGAAGAACAACACTTCCAATATCTCTTCCTTCAATAACAACATTGTTTTTATCAGCAAACTCACGCTGAATTTTAACACATTTTTCCCTAACACAATCGTGCTTAGAAATTTCACTTGCATATTTAGATGCATAATAATTTGATATATGCTTATTATAATCTTCACCATTTATAAATGTGTGTTGAATTGAATTGATAAAATTAATTTGTATATCTGCATTATCACATATCCATAATGCATCTTTTTTGTTTTTACAATCTTTGCCTTGTAAATAACAAAACATACCTAATGCCCTATACATTGCGCCAGTGTTTAAATAGTAACAGTTTAATTTCTCTGATAACATTTTTGCCAATGTTGTTTTGCCTGAACCAGCAGGACCATCAATTGCAATATTAATCATAGATTCTCCTTAAATAATTATAATTAATATAAATTAAAATATCAAACAAAAAGAACAAAAAACAGCATTTCTGCTGTTACATAAATTTTAAACAATTTATTTCATTTTCATTTAATTGCCTATATTTCCCGCGAGTTAAACCACCAAGTTTTAATTCACCTATTGCAGTTCTTTTTAAGAAAATAACTTCTTTGCCAATTTCAGCAAACATTCTTCTTATTTGTCTGTTTCTTCCTTCTGAAATTTTAATTTCAATTTTTGAAACATTATTTTCAAAAGTTAACAATTTTAATTTTGCTTTTTTTGTTTTTATTCCATCAAGTTTTACTCCATTTCTTAAAACTGCAAGCTCACTTTCTTTAATTAATCCTTCAATTTTAACGATATAAGTTTTTTCAATTTCATATGATGGATGTGTTAATCTGTTGGCAAGTTCGCCATCATTTGTTAATAATATTAAACCTTCGCTTTCATAATCAAGCCTACCAACAGGAAAAACTCTTTCAGTTATTCCGCTTAGTAGTTCAATAACAGTTTTTCTTCCCTTATCATCTTTTACGGTTGAAACATAACCTTTTGGTTTATGAAGCATAAAATATTTAAATTCTTGTTGAATTCTTACAATTTCATTATTGAATTTTACTTGGTCTTTTTCTTCATTAATACTTGTTGCAAGATTTGTTACAATTTTGCCATTCACTTGAATTTTACCAGCAGTTATTAACTCTTCGCACTTTCTTCTTGATGCAATTCCACAAGATGCAAGGAATTTATTTAATCTCATTTGTAACCCTTTAAGCCCAATTTTCAATAATATGCTGAATTATTCCAATAGATGAAGCACATTCAACATCTTCATAAGCAAAAATTTCAGTTGAAAACAAAATTTTATTCCCATTATAAACTTCAATTTTGCCCATAACATCATCTTTTTTAATTGGAGCAGTTAAATTATCCAATAATTTAACTTTTATGTCAAGCATATTTAATTCTTCTTTTGTTAAGGGATATTCAAATCCTTCTTTATTATATACTTTAAGTTTATCTTGTTTGCCCTCTTTTATATCCGCCACCGCAACAATGTTATATGGCTTCACAATGCATCTGTTAATAAAAGCATTTTGTGCTTGTTCTAACAAAAATTTGCTTTCGTTAAACATGTCATAACAATTAAGAACAACGCAAATATATGTGTTAGTGTTTGTTTTGCATGCACTTACAAGACATCTTCCAGCATTATCTGTAAATCCAATTTTAACTCCAATGCAATTATCCATCATTTTAAGCAATTTATTTTTATTTGTTAAATATCTTGTTTGATATTTATTTGTTTCTTTAATAACTTTTTGTTTTGTTGAAACAATTTCACAAAAAGTTTCATTTTCAAGTGCATAACTTGTTATTAAAGCCAAATCATATGCACAAGTATAGTGATTTTCTTCATCAAGCCCATGTGAATTAACAAGGTTTGTGTTTTCGCAACCAATTGACTTAATAAACTGATTCATTTCGTTAACAAATTGTTTTTCAGTGCCTGATATATGGCATGCAACAGCAACACAAGCATCGTTACCAGATGGAACAATAACTCCATATAACAAATCTATTAGTGGAAGTTCCTCGCCATACTTTAAATACATTGATGTTCCTTCAATGCCTACTGCACTATCATTCACTTTAACAATTTGATTTAAATCTTTTGCTTTTTCAAGTGCATATATTGTTGTAAAAATTTTGGTTGTGCTTGCCATTGGCAAATGCTCAAAAGCATTTTTTTCATTTAATATTCTTTTGGAATTCTTATCTATTACAACCATTCCTTTTGCACTGCTGGCTGAAACAGATGCAATATTCATATAGCTTGATAATCCTATAAACATTGTTAATGTTAACGCCAAAGCCAAAACTATAATTATTATATAACTTAAATTTCTTTTAATCATTTTCACCATTTCCCTTTAAGTTTTTCAAAATGTTTCCAGCCAGTTTTATTATTTCTGAATAGTTTGCGTTTGTTCCTGCATTACAATATTCCCATTTATTATCGCTAAAAATTAAAAATCCATATGGTGTTAAATTAATGCCGGCACCTGTGCCACCTGCAAATGGATAGTTACCTTTATTATGATTATTAATATCTCCGCCACCTACAACAAGCCCAATGCTTGCTTTTGAAATAGGAATAATAACCGTTTTATCCATTGTTATTGGTGTTCCAACAATAGTTGTTATATCAACAATAGATTTCATTTTAGATAG
>JAZUCT010000044.1:0-9527 GCA_045639255.1 Clostridia bacterium | reverse complement strand
GAGGGTTCAAATCCCTCACTCTCCGCCAGACAATTGTCGTTTGAACGAAAAAAGTTCAACGGCAATTTTTTGTATTTATTTGAACATTTTTTTATTTATATTGTAAACACTTTTAAACAAATATTTATTATTGGAATATGTGTTTAATTTAATATGTGATATATAGTTTTGTTTTTAAATTGAAAAGTTAATTGAAAATGAAGGATATTTATGATATAATTTAGTTAAAATATGAAAAAAGTTTTTATAATTTTATCGATTTGTTTATTAACTTGTTTTTGTGGCGTTGGAATTTATTTTATCAATATTCATTCAACAAGGAATTATGTTTCAAGAATCGGCATTGGTGGTGGCGGTGCTTTTTTGAATCCTATGATTGACCCTACAAATGAAAATATCTTTTATGTAACCAGTGATATGGGTGCAATATATTATTCTTATAACAAAGGGCAAACTTGGAACAGAACTGAATCGCGTGGTGTTTTTACAAAAACACATATTGCAAATAGCGGAGTTGTTTTTTGCGGTGGATATGGATTATATTCATCTGTTGACAAAGGCAAAAACCTTAAACTTATTTATCCGCAAAATGTAAAATTAAGCATAAGTCGTTCAGGCTGGAATGAAAACTTAATGCTTGCCGAAGGTTATGACAATGGCTATGTGAAAGAAATTGTTTCAAGTGCTGATTTTGTGTTTTTTGTAACCATAGATTGGAATGGAAATTTTCGACTTTTAAAAAGTGATTATAATGGCAACAATTTGGAAATTTTACACACTATGCAAACCAATTTTATAAATCCGCAAAGTGATGTTGATGTTAATATGATAGCAACAAACAATGGCATTTATATAACAATGGCAAACAAAATATACTTTTATGTTTTTGAAGGTTGCGAATTTAATGAAATATATTCAACCACAGGCTATATTAAAGACATTTGTAAGATTGAAAACAACATATTTTTTATTGATGACTTGCAAGATGAAAGTTTAATTCTTTACACAAATGATTTTGTAACTTTTAATAATTTATTGGCCTATAATTCTCTTACAAACAAATTCACTAAATATGGCAGAAACGGAACTTTTAATTGGCATTTTAAAGAAATTGTAGGTAATAATTTTAATAACATTTACTTATCGTTTAGTTCAGCGGTTAATGAGTTTGAAGATACTGTTGACGGAATTATGAAATTTAATGGGCAAAATTTTGAATGGATATTTGATTCCATGTATAAAACCAGACATGTTACAAATTTAAACGGCTGGTCGTATGGTTCGCACGGGCCATTTTATGGCATATTTGCAAGTCCACATAATGATAATGTTTGCCTTGTTTCAAACATTGAAACTGTTTATTTAATGGAATATGAAAATGAAGAAAATAAGCAAATAAAAACCTTACACTGCAAAGAATATGGCAACGGCAAATATTCCAGCAACGGATTAGATGTGCAAACAACATATTTTGTTAAAGAAGATCCATTTAACAAAAATCACATAGTTATTTGCACAACCGATTTAGGCTTGCAAAACAGTTTTGATAATGGCAAAACATGGCAACGAATGGAAATCACTGGCACTGATTATGATATTTATAACACTTGCTATGATTTATATTTTGATAAATATGAAAAAAATGTTGTGTATGGGCTTTGGAGTTCACGGCATGACGCGCCTTACAATCCAACAATTTATGATAAAGACACAACAAAGGGTGCATTTGGAATTTCATATGATGGCGGAATAACTTGGGAGTTTTTATATAATAACGGCATACCAGCAGATTCAATTCCTGTTAAAATGAGCATTAAGCAAACAAAAAACGAATTTATTGTTGCAGTTGCAACATTTAATCGGGGATTTTTTCTAAGCAAAAACGGTGGCAGAAATTTTGTTTCAATAAACAGCGGTATGGAAAAAGTGGAAGGCTTAATTTTTGGCGAAGATGTTGTTTTAACAGATAACTTTATTTATTGCTTAACCGCACCTTATTTGCAAAACGGAACATGGCAACCTTCAAAACTTTATGAATTTAACTTAATTAATGAAGAATTGCATAATGTTAACTTAGGAAACATTGTTATTGCAAGAAGTTTAACTTTCAACAAGCAAAAAGGATTGTTTATTAATGTTATTCCAACATATTATTATAAATGGTTTGAAGAACATAACAATGGTTTTTGGGCAAACGAAAATGGTGGCATATATCATTATGAAAATGGCGAACTTGAAAAAATATTTGAAAATAATGACGGCATATTTTATAGTGCATTCTCTCCAAATGGAAAGATGTATGCAACCGACACTTATGGCAAAGTTTTTGTGATTGAAAATAACACTTCAAAATTGTTATATAGCGGGCTTTTTAATATGCTTAAAAACATAAGTTTTTCAATTGATGGAAAAACAATGTATGTTACAACTTTTGGTGGCGGTGCATACAAAATTAAATTATAAAATTATATGTTTTATTATTACTTACTTTTAAACAAAATATATGATATAATTTGTTAAGGAGAAAAATATGGAAGTTTTAATTGGAAGGATTTATAAGCACTATAAAGGCGATTATTATATTGTTGAAAATGTTGCAATTCATTCTGAAACTGGTGAAAAATTGGTTATTTACAGGGCTTTATATGGCGAAGGCAAACTTTATGCAAGGCCATATGATATGTTTGTTGAAAAAACAAACAAGAACAATCAAAAACACCGATTTGAATTGCAAGAAATTAAAAGCGTTAAATAGTTTAAACAATAAAAAAGTGCAAAACTGCACTTTTTTTATGCTTAATTTTCAAAATTCCTTCCTATTCTTTAAAAGCAGATAATAAATCTTTATTTTTTTGCAATTCAAAAAGTTTATGCCTTTTGTTTTCAGTTTTTAATGGTTTAAATCCAAAATGATTGGTTAAATATTTTTCACCATCGGGCGAATCAACTTCGGCAACAACATTTCTTAAAACAATGCCCTTTCCCTTTAAATTGTTAAGAAATTCTAGCAATGCATTTGTTAAAACTTTTATTGCTGTTCCATTTTGATATTTGGGTATTATTGAAATATTATTGAATAAAACAAAGGGATTTTTTGTCCATTCCAAAATTTCAGATTCATTAATTTCTTCTTCCATTATTTCACCATTTCTATATTTTTTATAGCATTTTTCGGTTAATGGCAATAAAATTATGTATCCAATCACTTTATTATTGTTTTTTAACAATATAAAACTGTTGCTGTTACAATTTCTCCACATACAAAGTTCTTCAAAGTTTGCCCTATCGTCAATAATTGGATATGTTAATTCATCAATTTTAACAAGTTCATTAAGTTCTTTGTTTGTTGGTTTGTTAAATGAAAATATAAAATTATTTGTTTTGTTCATAATCACCTTTAATTTAAATATAGCAAAGTGTTTAATTAAATTCAATAAAACTGAACATTATAAAATTAAATTTTTAATTAATTAAAAATAAAAAACTTACTGAATGTAAGTTTTTTGTTTTAGTTTAAAATCCAAATTGCCATATTCAAGCAAGTTGCAAGGCTTACCCAAAGTGGATAAAGTGCAGTTACATATGCATAAATTTTGTTATATCTGAAAATGTTTATAAATAACATCCAAGAAAGAATTAACAAAATAACAATGCTTACAATACCCCAAATTGTTGAGTTAAGTGTGAAAAATAACAAACACCATAAAATGTTAAACACTGCATTGGCAATAAGCAAAAACAGAGTTAAAGGTGAAAAATCATCTTTTGAAACCCATATGCACAAAACAATTGTGAAAATAACATAGATTGTTGTCCAGATTATAGGAATTAATTGGTCTGGTGGAAATTGACTTGGCCTATTCAACACATCGAACCATTCTTGCCCAAGGTTAACAAACACACTTCCAAGAACCGCTGTTATAAGAATTACTGCACATATTAAAATGTAAGAAATTAATTTTTGATTTTTTGTTTTCATACTATAATTTTATTCACTTAAAAATAAATTATTCATAATATTTAAATTAAATTAATTTTTATTAAACATTAAACCAATTTTTTTAGCCTTTACAAAAATTTATTAACAAAAAAAACACTTTTTTAAAGTGTTTTTTCTGTTTTTTTGCGTTTATATCGCAAAACTATTTCAATTATATGACCAGTTAAAACTATTGCAAGAATTATAATTATTAAAATTGCTCTTCTTATATAATCAACATAATCTTTATCAAAGATTAATTCACCTGAATTAAGAAGTGTATCATTTGCATATATTGCATACATATAAATATCGCCATCTTTAAATAATTCCAATGAAAGAGTTGTTGTTTCAGTATCTTCTGTTATTGGATAATTTATGTTAACAAATGCCATTTTTGAATTAATTGAAACGAAGTAACTTATATTAAATACCCCATAAGGTAAATTATCAAGTTTAACTGCTTCGCCCATTGTTAATTCGTGTTTATAACTGAATTCATTAAGTGAAATTTGAATTTCCACTTCGCAATTCTCATCAAAAGTTTTATCTGCAATAATTGTGATAATTGCTTTCCAATTTGCTGTGAAAGATTTATTGCCTGTTGAACCTTTTTCAATTATAACTTGTTGGCTAGGCTGTGTTAAGTTTGAACCTGTCCAACCCAAGAAAATATAACCTTCTTTTGTTGGGTTTAATAAAGTTATGTTTTCACTTTCTATGTTATAAGTTGTTGGGTTAACGCCATTAATAAATCCGCCCTTCAAATCGTAATAAATTGAATAATTGAAAATTTCATAGTTTGCAAAGTATTCTTTGTTTCCTGTTGAACCTTTTTCAATTGTTACTTCAGTTTGTGGAATTGTTCCGTTTGAACCTGTCCAACCAACAAAGGTATAGCCATGTTTTGTTGGGTTAATAAGTGTTGTGCTTGCACTGTTAAAGGTGTAAGTTGCTGGATTTGTTCCATTTACAGTTCCACCATTTAAAATATATGAAATTGTGTAAGAAACAACTGTCCATTTTGCATATAAAGTTATATCTCCGCTGTATGCTGTTGCAGATAATTCAATTATTGGTGAACCACTGCAATTTCTGTTAATGAACCAACCTTCGAATGTGTGTTCATTTTTTGTTGCAGATTTTAATTGCGTTGCAACACCATAAATATGTTCTGTTGGATAACCAATTTCATGAACACCGCTGAATGGTTCATTATTCATATCTTTATAAATAATTGCAAAACTGTTTCCATCAAAATTAAACATTGCGGTTATTTCAATTTCTTCTTTAACCATGTTGCCTTCTGGAATTCCTTGCCATTCAACAAACACAAATGTGCATTGTGATGTTGCAGGATTTTCAGTTGCAATTATTTCGTGTTCGCCAATTATTAAAACATTATTGTTAACTGAAATAACAGTTCCATAATTAACAATTATTTCGTTTTTATTTACAGAACCATAAATTCCATTATTAACGCTTATTAAAACTTTATATTTGTTAACTTGTTCAGTGAAGTTTGCTTTATAGGTTGCATTGCCATTAACTTCTTTTACTTCTGGTAACCAGCCAGCAAATGTATATGTATATTGACTATCTGGTTCTTTTGTTGGTGTTAAACCATCGAAAGTTGGAATAACTCCAAATTGAACATTATTGTCAGTTTCAAGCACTTCATCGTTATGGTTTACCCATGTTATTGTGTAAGAGTTAATTGTTCTTTTAAAGTTTGCTGTAACAGTTAAATCGCCAGTTACAATTGCTGTGCCATTTAGCCAATTCACAAATGAATAAGTATATTGTGCATCTGCAACTGCTGGTGTTGCTGTTACAACTGTTCCGTTAATGTTAAGTGTGTTTTGATTTTCTTTTAAAACGGTGTTAAATGGAACATCTTTAACTTCTTTAATATCAACTGAACCATAGCCTTCTTCATTAACAATTATTGTTATTGTGTAGTTATTAATTATTGAACTGAATGAAGCGGTGTAAGTTGCATTTCCAACAACATCAACAATTTCTGGTGACCATGCATCAAAAGTGTAAGAATATTGTGAGTTTGATGGTTTAGTTGGAGTTTCGCCGTTGTAACTTGGTGTTGTGCCATATGGAACATTTTCGTCTTTTTCAAGTTCTTTTCCATCGTGGTTTTTCCATGTGATTGTGTAGGTGTTAATTGTTCTTAGGAAGTTTGCTGTAATTGTTAAGTTATCTGTTATTATAACATTTCCGTTAATCCAATTTTCAAATGTGTAAGTATATTGAGCATTTGATTCTGTTGGAGTTGCGGTTACAATTGTTCCATTAATGTTAACATTGTTTTCATTTTCAGAAATAACTGTGCCATAAGGAACAAAGTTAACTTCATTAACACTTAACCAACCATAACCTTCTTCTTTAACAATTATTGTTACGGTGTAAAGGTTAATTTTTGCATTTGCTGTAAGTGTTACATCACCTGCATCCATTTTTATGGTTTGATTTTTTGTTTCTTCTGTGAAAATTAAAGGGGTTGTTCCAGAAGTTTTGGTCCAATTAACCCATGTGTGACCAATTGTTACAACTGCATTAATTTCAACTTCTTTTTCATAATCGAATGTGCCTGCACCAGAAACAGCATCGATGCCTGTTCCTTTGTTTAGTGTTAGAATGTATGAATTACGAGTGTAATAATAGTTAAGCACTGCTGAACCATCTGGTGCAATTAATATTTCTTGTTCTGTTGGAGATGTAAAGCCAGTGTAAGTTTTAACTTCTGGTGTTACAAATGTATCTGATGTGCCAGTGAATTCTTGATTATCTTCTTCAACCCTTGTATAGTTTGTTGAATTTTGTTCAGCATTCTCTTGAACATCAATGTTTTCTTTCCAATGATAAACTTTATAAATAGTGTTTGTGTTTGCACTCCACTGAGCATGCCAAGTTTCTGCGGTTATGCCTGTGAAGTTTTCATTCATGGTTGTTTGTGTTGTGAATTGATAACCATCTGTTTCTTCACTGAACCAACCAATAAAAGTGTAACCTGTTCTGATTGCATTTGGAATTGATGTTGAAGTTCCACCTGTTGCAGAGTTATAGAATGTGGTTGTGCCATATTCTGGATAAAGTGGACTTTCACCACTTAATGAACCCTTATTTGCATTAAAGGTTATTGCTGGCCTTGAAAGTGTTACGATTATTCCACTTGGTTGAGTAAGTGTATAATTATCTTTTTCAGTGCCTGATAAAGCAATATTTGTGGTTACATTAATTCCTGTGCCAGAAGATGATTGGGCTGCTGTGCCTGTTCCAAGAACTGCATAAACATTATCGCCATCAACAACGCCAACAAGTTCACCGCCAGTTAATTCAACTGATGTTAAACCGTTCACAATTCTGTTAACTGCACTTACGCCTGTGATTGAAATTGATTTTTGTTTAACAATTAGGTTAAATGTTATTATTTTTGTTAAGTAAACAAAATTATTTCCATCTTTAACAGTTGCAGTTATTGTTGCATTGCCTGCACCAACAATTGAAACTTCGCCTGTGTTTTCATTAATTAAAGCAACGGCTAAGTTGTTTGAAATGAATTTAACAGTTCCATCGCCTGTGTTTGTTAATGTGTTTGTAAATGCTTCATCACCATAAGTTTTTATGATTGAATCTTCTTCAAAACTTATTTCTGCTTCTTTTTTGTTAACAACTAAACTGAATATTATTGATTTTGTTGGATATGTGAAATTTTTTCCATCTTCAACAGTTGCTGTTATAATTGCACTGCCCGCACCAATAATGGAAACTTCGCCTGTGTTTTCGTTGATTAAAGCAACGGCTAAATTGTTTGAAGCGAATTTAACAGTTCCATCGCCTGTGTTTGTTAATGTGTTTGTAAATGCTTCATCACCATAAGTTTTTATGATTGAATCTTCTTCAAAACTTATTTCTGCTTCTTTTTTGTTAACAACCAATTGATATGTTGCTGTTTTTGTTGGATATGTGAAGTTGTTTCCGTCTTCAACAGTTGCAGTTATTATTGCACTGCCTGCATTAAGAATTGTTACTTCACCTGTGCTTTCATTAATTAAAGCAACTTCTAGGTTGTTTGAAGTGAACTTAACTGTTCCGTCGCCAGTGTTTGTTAATTTATTTATAAAGTTTTCATTGCCATAAGTTTTGGTTACTAAATTTTCTGCAAAACTTATTGTTGCATCTTTTTTATTAATTGTTAAAATGCCATCAACATATGTTATTTCATAATAACCTGTTACAGTTGCACTTGTTATTGTTGCATTGCTTGGTGTTATTTTGCCAATTCCAGCATCTGATATGTTTGCTGTTAAAGTTATTGAAACAAGTGAATCTGTTTCAACTAAGCCTTCACCTGAAATTTCAACTTGATTAACACCAGTTACAATTGAATCGCCATAGGTTATTGTTTGAGAGTTTGCAGTAATTGTTGCTTTGCGCTTAGCAAGTGTTACAGCGTAAGTTGTTTCAATTGCATCAAAGTTTGCACCTGCTGTTGCACTTAATGTTACAACAATAACTTCATTTTTATATGCTTTTGCTTTAAGTGTTAACAATTTTCTGTCACTGCTTAGTGTTGCTTCAACACTTTCGTCTGAACTTAAAACGCTTAATTCACCATCGCCGGTGTAGTTAATGCTTACAGTTTTAACTTCACCATAAACTATGGTTCCAGCATTTTCATTAAGTTTAAGTGTTGCTGTTGCAGCAATTATTGTGAAAGATGTTTCTGTGTTCAAAAGCGAATAGTTTGTTATTTTGCTTGTTGCTGATTCAATGCTTGCTGTTGCAGTGTAAGAACCAGCGTTTGTTTGTGCTCCACTAACTTTAAGTGTTATTGTTTCACCTGTTACACCTGTTTCAACTTGTGCTGTTGGTGCTTGTGCTTTGCCATTATATGTAAGTGATGTGTTGCTCCATTCAACTTCAACTTGTTTTGCGGAAATGCTCCAAGGAAGTGTTAATTGTGAAGTTGTTGAATCTGACCATTCATAGTTTTCGTTCAATGTTACAACTGCTTCATAGTTTCCAGCATCGGTTGCTGAACCATTTGAAACCGAATAACCTGTTCCATTTGCAACACCTATTTGTGTTGTTCCGTTATAGATTAATCCAGTTGTTACGATTGGTTTTTCAATGCCAAGTTTTGTTACAGTTACTGTGTAAGTTGTGCTTGCTGAATTATAATTATTGTTTCCAGCAAATGAAACTGTTACAACTGATGAACCAACATTTTCACTTTTGTTTGTTATTGTATAGCCACTTATTGTAACTGTTGCAACGCTTGGTGTTGCACTTGTTGCTGTTAAAGTTAAATCGCTTACCCCAGTTTCAACGCGTTTAACTGTTACTTGTGTGGTTGATGTTGAGCCAAACACCACACTTGTGTTGCTTGCTGTTAAAGTTAAGTCTGCTTTTGCAATGCTCCAATTTTGTGTTGAACTTATTGGAGAATAGTTTGAAGCAAGTTTTTGTCCTGCTGTTACAGTTATTTCAACTGTTGCAGAATAGTTGCCTGCGTCAGTTTGAGATGTTA
>JAZUCT010000043.1:0-10039 GCA_045639255.1 Clostridia bacterium | reverse complement strand
ATATTAATATTAAAAAAACAAAAATAAAAAATAATAACCTTAAAATTGCAAACACTAATTAAAATAAGGGCGCTTATGAAAAAAAACATTAAAATTTATTCAAATGGAAAATATGTTAACAAAGAAATAAATTATATTCCTTTGCGTTTTATTGTTGCAATTTTAATAACTTTGTTAGAAATTGCTTCCATTATAGGAATAGTTGTTATTTTGGCTTTATATGTTCCCTATTTTTATGTGTTATTATTTTTAACAGAAATTGGCACCATTATTGGCATTATTGTTTCAAACAATAACCCTGACTATAAATTAATATGGTTGTTTGTGGTTGTTATGTTGCCATTGGTTGGTTTAATGCTTTTTTTAATTTTTCATAAGCGAAAACTTCCACGAAAAACTGTTAAAAAATTACATAAATTTAATGATAGTTATAACTATAACGATTCAAATAATTTTAATCAACTTTCAAACAAAAATTTGTTATTGTTTTCACAAGCAAAATCGCTTTGCAAAACTGCAAACACTCACCTTTACACAAACACAAAACTTAAATATTTTTCAATGGGTGAAGAAATGTTTCCAGCAATGATTGAAGCACTTAAAAGTGCCAAAAATTTTATTTTTATGGAATATTTTATTATTGAAGAAGGAATTTTTTGGAATTCTATTTTGGAAATTTTAAAAGAAAAAGCAAAACAAGGCATTGAAGTTAAATTGGTTTACGATGATATTGGTTGCATGGGAACTTTGCCGGGAAATTATTATAAAACTTTAACAAAAAAATTTAACATTGAAACGGTTGTTTTTTCAAAACTTAAAGGTCAAGCTGATGGCGAATTTAACAACAGAAGTCACCGAAAAATTTTGGTTATTGATGGGCAAATTGGTTTCACTGGTGGAATTAACATTGCCGATGAATATATTAACAAAAATGCAAGATTGGGCCACTGGAAAGATACTGGCATTCAAATTGAAGGCAAAGCAGTTAACGAACTTACAAAGATGTTTTTAACCGATTTTTGCATAAACACAAACAAAAAAACTTCCATAAATTTTGATAATTATTATGTTGCAAATGAAGTTGTTAAAGCAGATAATTATGTTATTCCTTTTGGCGATGCCCCCAAACCAATTTGCAAGTTTTCAGTTGGTAAAATGGCAATATTAAACTTGCTTAACCACGCAAAAGAACATGTTTACATTTGCACTCCATATTTAATTGCCGACCATGAAATTATGGAAACAATAAAAAACACTGCAATTCGTGGGGTTGATATAAGAATTATTGTGCCACATATACCCGATAAAAAAATTGTGTTCGGCATGACGCGAAGCAATTATAGGCAACTTATTAAGTATGGTGTTAAAATTTATGAATATACACCAGGTTTCATTCACGCAAAAAGTTATGTTGCCGATAATTCGTTTGGAATAATTGGAACAATAAATCTGGATTACAGAAGTTTGGCGCATCATTTTGAAAATGGAGTTTGGATATATAACGATGAAATTATTAACAAAATGGAACAAGATTTTTTAAAAACTCTTGAAAAATGCGAATTTATGAACAATGTTAAACACAAAGATAACATTTTCACAAAACTTATTAATGTTTTGGTTAAAATTTTTTCTCCACTGCTATAAAACAGCCTTAATTTTATAACAAAAAAACACCAGCGTTTTACAGGTGTTTTTTAAAATATGAATGCAATTAACAAATAAACCATTAAGGCAAACACAACCCAACTTACAATCATAATATACTTATAGAATTTAACTTTATCTGTAAGCAATTTTTCTTCTGTTTCGTTAAATGGTGTTTTAAGTTCCAAATATTCTTCCTTATCGAACTGCACGGCAAGATTTTCAAGAATTTGTTGCTTTTGTGATTCAAGCACAGCAACAAAAGTTCTGTAAAACAAAGTTGCCATTATTGATATAATAAGCAGTGCTATTGACGAGAAAATAAGTGCCAATAATTTGCACCAATCTGCCACATTCCACAAGCAAAAAAACACAATCGATGCAATTGCAGAAATAACAAGCACACAGTTACGCCAATAACTGAAAAATTGCTTTAAAAATTTGCCAAAATTAATTAATTTATTTTTCAGGTTGTTTAAAAAATTTTTCATTTTAACCCCTTATCTGCCAAGAGCTGAAAGTGCAAGCAATGCAAGAACAATTATTGCACAAATAACAAATAAAACCATCCAAACAACACTTCTTTTGCTTTTTGCCCAGTGGAATGCTGAAACTGATGCCACGCAATATGCAAGGAACGATGCAATTGGCATTAAGAACACTTTTGCTGATGGAATAAGTTGACCAACAACAAGCGCAATTGCAGCAAACACAATTGCAAAATATGCAACACAATTAAGAACTTTTCTGAATTCCCATTTAGCCATTTAAATTTCTCCTTTTATTTAAAGCATTTTAATGCTTGTTTTCATTGTTAAAAATTATAACACAAATTTTTATGTTCGTAAAGATTAAAAACTGATTTTTCTAAGTTTTTCAAGCACCTTTTCAAATTCAGGTGTTAGCGGAACTTCAAATGTTAACTGTTTGTTTGTTTCTGGCTCGAAAAAACTTATTTTTTTTGCCACCAAAAGTTGCCCAGAAACATTAAAAGGTTGTTTTTTGTTTCCATAAACTTCATCGCCCACAATTGCATGCCCCATATGTTTGCAATGCACCCTTATTTGATGTGTTCTGCCTGTTTCAAGTTGAAACTCAACAAGGCAATAACCCTTAAATTGTTCCAGCACTTTAAAGTGAGTTATTGCAAGTTTGCCTTCGCTGGTTTTAGAAACTGCAAATTTGGTTCTGTCCCTTTTATCCCTTGCAATATGTGTTTCAATTGTGCCCTGTTCTTGTTTTAAATTACCCACCAAAATGGCGTTATAAATTCGCTTGCAAACCTTTGTTTCAATTTGTTTTGCAAGGTTAACATGTGCTTTATCGTTTTTTGCCACAAGCAACAAGCCAGCAGTATCCTTATCCAACCTGTGCACAATTCCGGGGCGAAATTCACCATTAACACTGCTTAATTGTTTTTGTTTATAAAGCAATGCATTAACCATTGTTCCATCAGAGTTTCCGTTGCCGGCATGAACAACCATGCCCTTTGGTTTGTTAACAACAATAACATTTTTGTTTTCAAAAACAATTTCAAGTGGCAAATCTTGTGGAATAAGGTTTGGTGCGGATTTTTGTTGAAAATTAAACACAATTTCATCGCCCTGCTTTAATTTTTCGCCACTTTTAACATTTTTATTATTAACAAAAATTTGTTTGTTATCCACTGCATTTTTTATTGCACTGCGTGAAATATCAACAACTTTTTCGCTTAAAAAAACATCAAGCCTTTTGTTATTATCTGCAATTTCTGCAACAAATTTATATGTTTTATTTTCCATCTGTTTGCCCCTTGTTAAGTTTTGGTTGAAGAATTAAAAAATTTATGGCAAACAATGTAAAGCCCACCGTTAAACAAATGTCTGCAATGTTAAAAATTGGAAAGTTTATAAGTTCAAAATATAAAAAATCCCTAACATATCCAAAACAAATGCGGTCAATCATGTTTCCAATTGCACCGGCATAAATAAGCCCAACAGTTATCCACCAAAGATTTGTTTTTTTATCCTTATCAAACACCAAATATGCAGTGAAGCCAACCAAAAACACACTTGTTATAACAAGTAAAAAAACAACTTGGTTTGAAAAAATAGAAAATCCAGCACCGGTGTTGTGTGCTGAACTTATTGAAAAAACACCCTTAATAAGAGTGAAATATTTACCTTCGAAAATTGCTTTTGTAACAAGGTCTGCCACCAAAGCAAAAACAAAAATTAACGCACAAATAATTGGCATTTTAAATTTTTTCATATTAATATGATATATTTTAATAACAAAAATGTCAACTTACGCCAATAAACAAAACATCAAGTGCAACATATTTAATTGAACAACTTAAATATTGCTTTGAAGTGTTTAAAATAAGGTTGTTAACTTTTGAAAAAATATTTTTTGCATTTGCAAGCAAAAAGTTATATGTTTCGCTGTTAACAAGCATGCTTTGTTTTTCAAAACTTTTAATAACTTTATCAATTTCATATGAAAGATTAAAAAGTTTGTTAAAGGTTTGATTTGATGTTAGTTCACCTTTATCAAAACTGTTTGAAATGCTTTGCAATTGTTTAAAAGTATTTAAAGAAATTTCGCAAATATTTGTTAACGCAGAAACATCTTTTGCCGATTTGTTGTGTTGAATTTTGGTTTTGGGTATGCTTATTTGAAGCAAAAACAAGTTTTCAAGTTTTGAAATGTTGTTTTCAATAACATTGTTTGCGGTTGTTTTATCTAAATATCCAAACAGCAACACGGTGTAAGTTTGGTTATTTTTATATATATAACCTGCACCACCTTTATCTTTTATAAGTTCGCTTTGAACGGTTGCAGCAGTTTCAGTTTCATATTCGCCACAAGCAACACAAAACAAATTTATTGCAGGCACAGAAACTGAATTAACAAAAACACCCCAATTTTTTATGCTTAAAAAATTTGAAAGTGCCGATGAAATGAAAATTATTGAACCAAAAAAACAAACAAAAACAAACAGAACAAAAAATTTTCCAACTTTTTTTGGTTTTTTTTGAAAATATGTCACACTTTTGTCAGATTTCTTGTTTTTCATATTAATATGTTTATGAATTCACAAAAAAATATATGAAAAGGAGATTTATTTATGAAATTTGAACCACTTAACAACAATGTGATTGTAACCATTGAATCAGATAAGGCAACAGAAAATTCACTTTTTGTTTCACAATCTGGCATGGGCGAAGTTGTGTTGGGTAAAGTTGAAAGTTCCAACTGCGAACAAATAAAGTGTGGCGAAAAGGTTGTGTTTTTTAAATTTTCAGCCTGCCCTTACACATTTGAAGGAAAAAAATATCACATTTTGAATGCAGACGATTGTGTTGCTGTTATAAGGGGGACCGAAAATGACTAACGAAAATGTTAAAAGTTTAATAACTGGTGCAAAAAAACTTTGCTTAACAGTTTCAAAAACCTTAGGCCCAAAAGGCAGAAATGTGGTTATTAACCAAAACGGAACACCTGTTATAACAAACGATGGTGTTACAATTGCAAAGGCATTTAAACTTGAAAATAAAATTGAAAATTTGGGTTGTGAAATTGCAAAACAAGCCAGCATTCAAACAAACCAACTTGCTGGCGATGGAACAACCACCGCGTTGGTTTTAACCAACAGTTTAATTGAAAATGGAATTGATTTATTAAACCAAAAAGTTAACCCTGTTGCACTTAAAGAAGGCATGCAATTTGCTTGCGAAAAAGTTTGCGAACTTATTAAAAAACAATCAACAAAAGTTAAAGATATTTCTGCCCTTAGGCAAGTTGCAAAACTTAGTTGCGGGCACGAAGAAATAAGCAAATTGGTGGCAAAAGCATACGATGTTGTTGGAAAAAATGGCATTGTTTGCATGCAAGATGCACCGCTTTCACACTGTTCACTGGAAATAAAAAAAGGGTTTCAACTAAATTTTGGATTGGTTAGCCCTTATTTTTTAAACAATAACGATTGTTGCAAGTTTGAAAATGCAAAAATATTAATTTCAAACACAAAACTAAGTGATTTAAACGGTTTGGTTAATGTGTTAGAAGAGTGCCACAACAAAAGCACACCGCTTGTTATTTTTGCGCCAAGTTTTGCAGAAGATTTTGTTAAAACCTTAATTGTTAACAAACTTAATAACTATGTTGATGTTGCACTTATAAGTGTAAGTTCTTCAACCGGCGAACTGGAAAACATAACAAGGGACCTTTGCGAATTAACAAATGCAACCTTAATTAACCTTTCAAATGTTTCAAGTGTAAGTTTTAACATGCTTGGAAACCTTGAATTGTTTGAAAGTAACCAAAATTTTTCAACTTTCACAAACAACAAAACATCACAAAATTTTACTGCCTATGTTCATGGTTTAACACAACAACTTAAAAACACTGAAAACGAGTTTGATAAACTTAAATTGCAAAAACGAATTTCAATGCTAACAACTGGAATTGCTGTTATTTTGGTAGGCGCAAACACTGAAATTGAACGCATTGAACTTAAATTAAGAATTGAAGATGCAATTGAAAGCACAAAAAACGCCTTAAAACATGGCATTGTGTGTGGTGGTGGAATGGCTCTTTTTAAGTGCAAGAAAAAACTTAAAAAAGCAATTAATTTGCTTAAACAAGCCGACCTTAAAATTGGCGCAAATCTTGTTTTAAACTGCCTTGAAACACCAATTGTTCAGTTATGCGAAAATTGTGGTGTTAACAGCGAAAAAATTATTAAAAAACTATCAAATAATGCTTCTAAAAACTTAAACTATTGCTTTAATGCAAACTTAAATAAGTGTGTTTCAAATGCATTTTCTTATGGCATTATTGATGCAACTTGCGTTCCTTGCACAGCACTTAACAATGCAGTAAGTGTTACTGCAACATTGCTTTCAACAATTGATGTTATAAGTTAAATGCTTAATTTAAAATTTATAAAACAAACAAAAAACAAAGGAAACTCCTTTGTTTTTTTGTTATTTTTCTTCAATTTTGTTAAATAAAATTGGTGCAGAATCAATGTGAGTTTTGTTGCAGAAAATTTCGTGCCAACTTGCAGGTTCAAGTTTAAGCATAGTTCTGATTTTATCGGCTGTTTCTGGCATTATTGGATTAATTAAATTTGCCATGTTTGAAATAAGATATAAGCAAGTTGCAGTTGTGTTGTTAAACTTGGTTAAATCTTCTGCTTTTGCACTTACCCATGGTTCGCTGGAATCATAGAATTTGTTGCAATAACTTATATATTCATAAATTTTAACAGTTGCTGCTTTTATTTCGCCTGCATCAAACAAATCACCAATAAGTGTGTATGCATTTTGAACATATTCTTGAACATTTTGATCAATTTCGCCTTGTGGCAAGTTTCCGTTAAACTTTTTAATTAAGAAACTTAAATTGCGGTTAACAAAATTTCCAAGCCCACCACACAAATGTTTGTTGTGTGTTGCAATAAAGTCGGCATCAGAAAAACTTGCATCTTTTCTTTCTGGATTGTTAAGGCAGAAATAATAACGAATGCTGTCAGCACAATATTTTTCCAAAAGTTCGTTTGCAGTAACAAGATTGCCCTTAGACTTACTCATTTTTTCTTCGTTCATGTTCATAAATTCACAAGAAATAATGTCGGTTGGCAACATATATCCGTTATTTATTGCAAGCAAAAGCCCCGGGAAAATTATTGTGTGGAAAATAATGTTATCTTTTCCGTGAACAAAATATAGTTTTGCCCTTGAATTTTTAACATAGTGATTAAAATCGGCACCATTTTCGGTTGCCACTTGTTCGCCTGCGGTTAGATAGCCCAAAACTGCTTCAATCCAAACATAAAGGCGTTTATCTTCAAATCCAGCAACTGGAACAGTAACACCCCAATTAAGTTGCCTTGTTACAGCCCTATCTTGCAAGCCTTGTTCAAGATATTTATTGCTTTCGTTAACAGCATTGGTCCGCCATTTATCAACATTTTTGTTAATATGTTCTTGCAATTGATTTTGAAATGCTGAAAGTTTGAAATATAAGTGTTTGTTTGGCTTTTCAATAAGTGGGTGTTTGCAAGTTTTGCAAACTTTGTTTTTAAGTTGGCTTGCATCAAGTTCCCTTAAACAACCATCGCATTGATCGGCATTGGTTAATGTTCCGCAATGAACACATTCGCCTTGAATTTCGCGATCACTTAAAAATTCACCACAGTGAGTGCAATAATCTTGCATTATTTCTTTTTCGTAAATATAGCCATTATCATATATTTGTTTGAAAAGTTCTTGAACGCGTTTTTTATGATATTCACTTGCAGTTGCGGTGTAAAGGTTATATTGAAAATTAAGTGCTTTAAAAGTTTTAACAAATTCGTTGTGATAAAACAAGGCAATTTCGGCTGGTTTTTTGCCTTCCCTTTTTGCCCTTTGTGTTATTGGTGTGCCATGGCAATCTGTGCCTGAAACATAAATAACATTATCACCATTTAATCTGTGATATCTTGCAATAACATCGGCTGGTAAAAGTGCAACCAAATGCCCAATATGCATAAAATAATTTCCATAAGGCCATGCACCGCCAATAAAAATGTTTTTGTTCATAAGTTTTCTCCATTAAGTAAAAAATAAATCAATAAGATTATACACCATTGTTAAAAATTTAACAAACATTTTTAAAATGCTTTTTTTTAATTTTAATTATTGATTTAACAACAAAAAAACCGCCAAAGCGGTTTTTTGAAATCAACTATTTAATATCTGGAGTTCCAACTTCAGCAATGTTACCATTAGCAAGATAGGTAATAACTAGTTCATAATTATTTCCATCTGCCTTGTAACGATAAGTTGCCTTAGTGTTACCATTATCTGGAACTGTTGAGTATGCTCCACCTAGAAGACCTTCAACTTCGTCTCTTGTATCATAATCAGCATCTGTTCCTTCTACATAAGCTTGAATTTTGCTAACTTCATTACTATCCACACCAGCAACCCAGTTTGGAATGTTTGGAATAATGATTAGATTGATTGCAAGAATTAAAACAACGGTGATTGCCATTGCTGTTACAACTGTGATGATATGTTTTTTAGCTTCATCACGTTTTCCTGAATCTTCGGCTTTAGCCATGTTAATGCCAAGATATACAGCATAAATTGTGCCAACTGTTGCAACAACAATAAGAATTGGCCATAGAACGCTTTCAATAACATTTACAATTGTTTTTAAGAATTCAAGTTTTTTTGGAAGCCCCCACCATACATCTGCACTTACTAAAAGATTAATTAAATTTAACATAAATTTTCTCCCTTTTTTAATTTAATTAGTTACTTTTGCTTAAACCGTTACGACTCTAACCAACCTTGAAGGTTAGGCACAACCACAAGTTGAAGAAGCAGAATTATAACAACAGTTATTGCCATTGCAATAACAACATTAATTATTCTTGACTTAAACTTGTCACGTTCACCGGCATCTTCTGCTTTTGCCATCATCACGCCAATATATATTGCATATATTGTTGCAATTGAGGCAACAACAATAAGCAATGGCCAAAGAATTGTGTGCAATGCATCGATTAAAGATTTAAGGTATATAAACCCCTTACCTTCTTCGCCCCATTGAAAGCCATCGTTGCCTGTTGAACTGGATAAAAACTTTACAGCCATAAAGTTCATCGCAGTTGTAACAAAACTTAACATATCTCCTTCCTTTTATTAAGTTACTTAAATTTTATAACTTAAATTGTTGTGTTGTCAAACATTTTTAGCAATTTAATAAGATTTTTTTTCTTATTTTGCAAATTTAAGCATAAATATATTATGCAATTTTAAAAGTTTCATTAATAAATGCAAATATATGGTTCATGTTTGGAATGAATATAAATTTCAAAATCATAACCACAATAATTATAACAATTAAACTTGTTATAGTTGCAACAATTCGCTTTTTTGCAGCCTTTGGATCTTCTGCCCTTGCAAAGTTAACGCCAAGCACAATTGCATAAACGCCAAGCACTGCACAAAGGAAAAATCCGAATGGCAAAAGCATGTTATCCATGCCAACAAGAAAACTGCGCATAAATTCAAGCCCTACGCCAGCGCCTTCTGTCCAAAACAAATCGCTGTGAATATCGTTAATATCGCCCGATTCAAGCAAACCATTAATGCCAATTAACATTTTGTTAACAAATAAAGCCATTTTATTTAAAAACATTTTTAAAACTCCCTAAACATTAAATTTTGCAATAAAATTAAAATAAGTTGCAAACAATTAAATAAGCCAATAAATGTTATCTTTTTAATTAAATATAATATTAACATATTAACATTAAAATTGCAAGCACTTTGTATTTTTAGGCATTAAACAAGCAAAGTCTTAAAAATTGTTGACTTAATTTGAATTAATTATTTATACTTTATATTGAGTA
>JAZUCT010000042.1:0-42120 GCA_045639255.1 Clostridia bacterium | reverse complement strand
GTTTTTGTTATGAAAAGAATGATTAAATGTTTTTCTTTAATTGCAATGTTCTTATTCTCATTTTTTTCATTTTCTGGTTGCAGTTTATTTAATTCAAACAACAATAATAAGGTAACACAACTATCAACTCCAATTGCGCCAACCGTAACTGTTCAAAATGGCGAAATAATTGTTTCAACATTTAAAGTTTCAAATGCTTCATCTTATCAACTTTTAATAAATGGTGTTCCATATAACTCAGTTAACCCAACCTTCAATTGCACAAACTATATTGTTACTGCTGGTGAATATAAATTTAAAATTTTGGCTTTGGGTGTTGGAAATTATTCAAACTCAAAATATTCTGCCGAAACAAGTTTTACATATAATAAACAATTAAATTCTCCAAAACTGCTTATTAACGAAAATGAAGTTTTTTGGGGTGCAGTTTCTGATGCAAACGAATATGAATTGTTTGTAAATAACAATCTTGTTTTAACAACAACAGAAACCAGTGTTAATTTAAATAGTGAACAATTCACTTCTGTTTTTGAAAATGTTGGAAACTATTCTGTGTCAGTTAAAGCAAAAGGAAATGGTTATCATACAACATCTGAAAATTCAAACGAAATTATTTATAAAGTAACAAGGCAAATAAATGCACCAGTCAACCTACAACTTATTGAACAGGGCGAAACATTTAAACTTAAATGGCAAAGCGTTGAAAATGCTGAAAGTTATTTGGTTTATTTAAATGGCGTTGAAATTGAAACAGAAGAACCTTTAACTGAAACACAAATAGATGTAACAGCATTTTTAACTCAAACAAAAAATTATCATTTTCAAGTTAAAGCAATAATTAATCACGAATTTTTAAAATCAAGCAATTTAAGTGAAAATTATGTTTATTCAAAAACAATAAAACTTTCCACACCAATTATTTCTTTAAGTTTAAGTGATAACAGTGTTAATTTAAACTGGCAAGCAGTTGAGTTTGCTGAAACTTATTCACTTTACATAAACAATGAAAAATATAACCGTGATATTTGGCAAACTGATGGCGAAGTTAACGCGGTTATTTCAAAAAATTATTTAAGTGCATTTTCAAAACCTTTTAAATTCAAAGTTGTTGCAAATGGCTATGAAAACTTTTTAACAAGCGATTTTTCAAACATTGAAACACTTACAAGTTATGGAAAATTAAGTGTTCCAACAAACATTGAAGTAAACAAAACAGATACTCTTATTGAATTAACATTTAATGCGGTTAATAATGCTGAAACATATTTGGTGCTTATAAACAACACTTATTCAAAAATAACAAGTTTAACCAAGGTTGATTTAAGCGAAATAATAACCGAGCCAGAAGTTTACGAAATAAAAGTTAAATGCAACGAAACAAGCAGATTTGAAGCAAGCGATTTTTCTTCTGTTATCAGATTTGCAAACTCTGGCAAAATGTATGCACCAACAAATGTGCAAATGAAGTTTGAAAACGAAGAAATAACTTTCAGTTGGAACCAAGTTGAAAATGCAATTGCTTACAATTTAACAATAATATATAACAATGGCGTAAATCAAAGCAGTGTTGAAATTCCAATGCTTTCAACAACATCTTATGTTTATAAAATTGCAGAAGCTGGCAAATATAGTTGTTATGTTATTGCAGTTGGAAATGGACTTTATGAAAGTTCACCACAAAGTGAACAAGTAAGCCTTGATTGCAAACTTAGCCTTGAAGCACCAACAAACTTAAATGTAAGCATTGAAAACAGTGTTGCAACAGTATCGTGGAATAAAGTTTTAAATGCAGTATCTTACGATATTTATGTATCCTATGAAGGAAATCAAAGATTATTCAGTTCATTAACAAATTCATATAATTTCAGTTTAGGCAGTGAACAATATGGTGTTTATATCTTTAATGTTATTGCAATTGCAGGCCAAAATGGTTACTACTATAACAGTGCACTATCGGTTGCAGTTTCATGTGTTCATGGTGAAACAGAAAACATAGGCGAAACTTATTATTATCACGGCGAAGAACGCGATTTTAACATTGTTAGTCAAGAAGAATTAAACCATGTTATAAGTTATGCAATGTTATATAAACTTTCAGAAGTGAGCCTAGAAATTTTATTTGATTACACAGTTGATTTAACTGATGAATATTATTATGAAAATGCTTTAGAAACTTATAAAGGCGACTATAAAAAAGAAGATAGCACAATTCAGAACGAAATTATATCTGCTATTTACAGTTATAACAGAGATATGGGTGGTTGCAAGTCTTTTGCAAAAGTTCAAAATTCAAACACTTCTTATACAATTAAATTCACTTATTTTAATGAAACAGGTGAACCAAGCTTAAAAACAAATCAACAAGAAGAATTAAAAAGTTCAACAAACAATCCATTAAGTGTTAACGATTTAGGCTATGAAAAGCGTTCAAGTGCATTTGATGCGTTCTATATTGAAACACTTTTTGAAACAATCGATATTGAAACAAGCGATCAACTTGTTGAATTGTTATCTTATCCAACTAAAAAACCAAACTTTGTTAATTCAAACAGCAATGCTGAAAAAGTTTATAACATGGCAAAAGATATTTTAAGACAAATTGTTTGCGATGAAATGTCAGAGTTTGAAAAAGTAACAGCAATTTTTGATTGGATAGTTTATAATGTTACTTACGATTATAAAGCGCTTGAAATAACAGAAAACTCAAACAAATATGAATGTTATTATGCAGAAGGTGTTTTCTTTAATAACATTGCAGTTTGTAACGGCATTGCAAAAGCATTCTGTGTTTTATGCGGAATTGAAGGAATTGAATCAAGGCATGTTGTTGGAACTTTAAATGGTGGCGGGCATGCATGGAACAAAGTTAAAATAAATGGTGAATGGTATAATGTTGATGCAACCAATTCATCAGTAAGCGATACCTTAGGTAACAGAATGGTTTCGCATTACAGAAATTTCTTAAAATCTGATGCTGAACTTTCAGAAAACTATGAAGAATATACAGTTAATCTTCCTAAGGCTGAAAATGCATTATCTTATTATGATGAAATGAATTTGGTTAATTCTTTCGATTTATATTTAGAAACAACAGAAGAAATGTTAGCCATTGCAAATTTATTGTTTATTGAAAGAAATGTTACAAACATTGAAGTTCAATATCATTCAAGCATAAATTTCAGTGTTATTAATCAACTTCTTTCAACTTATAATCTAAAACTTGAAGGCATAACCTTTAAGAATAATAACAATAATTATGCGTTCTTATATGTTGCTTAAAAGGAATAAATTATGAAACAAAAAGCAATTAAAATTTTTATGTTTTTAATTTTGGCAATTTCGTTGCCAATGCTTTTTGTTGGTTGCAACAAACAAACACAGCGCCTATCAAAGCCAGAAATTGCAATTGAAGAAACAGATAATCAAGTTTTTGTAAAATGCACTGCCATAAATAATGCAAGCGGTTACTGTTTCCAAATAAACAACATTCCGTTCATAAGTGACAAACCTAATTTTAATTTAAGCGAAGTTATGGTGGAATATAAAACTTATGTTATAAAAGCCTATGCAATTGGAACTGGCAAATATACAAACAGCCGTTTATCCAACATATTAACATACAGAAAACAGAAAAAGTTTAACACACCAATGTTAAACATAACCGGAACAGTGCTTTCATGGTCGGCGATTGAAAACGCACAAACCTACTTGCTTAAAGTAAATAATTCAGCTCCAATTGAATTTGCGGAAACGCAAGTTGATATAAAAGCAAATTTAAACATTTTTAACTTAATAAATGTTAACAAAAACAACACTTTCGAAGTAAAGGTTAAAGCATATAACGATTGCAATGAAAGTGAATATTCAAACACAGTTAATTACAGTGAAACTTCAATTTTAAATTCTGCCACAAATCTTCATGTTTCACAAATTAACAATAAAAGTTATTTAACATGGCACAGTGAATATAACAACATTTCATTTAAAGTTTATTTAAATGATGTTGAAATTTCAACAACAACAAGCAAAGAACTTGAAGTAACACAATATTTAACACAAGCAAAAGATTATATTTTTGCAGTTGAATGCATAAGTGACAGTGTTCTTGTTCAAAATTCAGAAAAAAGTGAACCTTACACACATATAAATCTTATAAGGCTTTCAAAACCAGAAATAAATAACATTTATTTAGATAATGAAAACAATGTTATTGTTGAATGGAATAAAGTTGAAAATGCAATTTCATACAGAGTAACAGTTAACCAAACCGAAACATATCAGGTTTATTCAGAAAAACATGTGTTCATTTTTGAATCAATAAAAAATTATGCACAAGATGAATTATCTTTCACTGTTAAAGCAATTGGTTATAATAACTATTTAGATAGTGCAATTTCAACACAAGAAACATTTAATCCATATTCAAAACTTTCAATTCCAGAAGAAGTAAAAATTGAAAATGTTAACAACATTGCATTCTTATCGTTCAAAGCCGTTGAAAA
The DNA here is from genome assembly GCA_045639255.1 of Clostridia bacterium. Classification (GTDB taxonomy): domain Bacteria; phylum Bacillota; class Clostridia; order Christensenellales; family UBA1242; genus JAZUCT01. Next base: position 37,618 of record JAZUCT010000042.1, on the reverse strand, counting down.
TGCAAGAACATATATAATTTCAGTTAATGATGTTGAATTTGAAAGTGAAAGCACATATATAAATCTTTCACAATATGTTAATTCAACACAACTATATTCAATTAAAATAAAATGTAAAGCATATAATTTCTTTAAAGAAAGTGATTTCAGCGAAATATTTAACTATAATCACACATATTTCCTTGAAAAACCAACAAATGTTAATGCCGAAATAACAAACAATGTTCTTCAAATAACTTGGAAAGGGCAAGATAACGCAGCGGGATATAATGTTAAAATAACATTTGAATCTGCAATAATTGTTTCAACAACAACAATTAATACATTTAACTACACACTTTATTCTGGTGGTGAATATTCATATTGTGTTCAGGCACTAGGCGATAATTTAAGTTATTTTGATGGCGAATATAGTGAACAGCAAGAAATAGTTTTTGTTAAGAAAATTAATGCACCTTCAAATTTTAAATATCAAAAAGATAACAGTTATTTAATTTTAAGTTGGGGCAGAGTTTCTAATGTTAAGCACTATCAGTTAACATATAACAATAAAACAATTTCAGTTTTAACTGAAAAAATAAAAATTTTGCTTTCAGAGTTCAATAAGGGAAGTTATGTGTTTGAACTTAAAGCAATTGCAGAAGATAACATTTACTATACCGATTCTTCGGTTTCAACTTTAACTTACCAACATGGAAATTCGCAAAATGTGGGTGAATTATTCTATGTGAACAATAATTATTACGATTTCTTTATTGAAAGTTATGAAGAGTTTGTTGAACTTATTGATTATGCACATCAATTTCAAAAAAATAATGTAAGTTTTTATGCAAACTTTAATTATTCCGAAGATTTAACCAGCAATAATTATTATGAAAGTTTAAAAGATTTATTTGAAAATTATAACATAAAAGATGAAACAATAAGAAACGAAGTTATTTCAGCAATAATTACAGTAAATGCTGAAAACAACATGAAATTAATAAGCATTGCAAAAGAAAACACAAAACTAACATTAACTTTTGAGTTCACAAATGATGTAACCGAAGAACTTGAAACCACGGTTATTTCGCCAGATAAACAATTCACAGCATATAAAAATGGATCAAAATTATCAAGCATTTATTGTGAAACCTTACCAACATTACCTGCTGCAAACAACATTAATTCAACAATGCAAATTCTTAATGTTATAAACAATGAAAGAAAACCACAATTTGAAACATCAATAAAAGGTGTTAATGTGGCTGGCTATTATAATAAATTTATTCAAATTCTTAACGAAAACATTTCTGCAACTGCAACTGATTATCAAAAAGCACTTGCAATTTACAGTTATTTAATGGCAAACACATCATACGATTTTGAATGTGAAAAATATGTAACAGAAAATAATGTTAACTTTGAAAACTATTTCAGTTATAACATTGAAGGCGTTGCAAAACATTCAAAAGCAACAAGTGTTGGGCTTGCAAAAACATTCACACTTATGTGCTTAATGGAAGGAGTTAAGGCAACCTATAACATTGCACTTGAAAATGGAATTGTTGTTGGCTATTCAACCGTTAAAATAGATGATGAATGGTTTATTGTTGATTTTTATAAATCAGTTATAATAAACAATGAAATAAATTCAGTTAACAATCAATATTTCACATATTATTATTTCTTAAATAACAGCAGTGAACTTTCATATTTAAATTCCACAACTCAAAGTTGGCCAGAAAACAAACCAGCAACTTCAAACATAAATTACTTTGAAAATTTCAACACAACAATTGGCAATTGCAAACTTGTTGTAAGCGATATTGATTCAATAACAGAAATTGTTACATACTGCATTAATAACAACAAACTTGCACTTGAAATTCAACTTGATATGGATTTTTCATCATTCGTTTCACTTGTTGAATTGGCTAAAACAATGGATTATATAACTGATTGTAAATATTTCAACAACAGCGATAAAACAGTTTTTGTTAAAATTGTTCTTTAAAAAACAAGGGTAAATCACCCTTGTTTTTTTGTGCGTTTAATGCTGTTATTTGCATAGAACTTATCAAATTTAAACACACTAACAAAAAGGTGAAAAGCAAATGTTTGGAAAAAATTTACAAAGCAATGTTAAAAAAATAAAAAGCGTTTTTAAAGAAGATAAAAACTTGCTTTTTCGTGAAATAACAACAAAAAACAGAAAAGCAACTCTTGTTTTTTTTGAAAACTTAACAAATGGTGAACTTATTGCCGAAAGCATTATAAAACCACTTCTTACTGCTGAAATTAATGAAATAAACGATTGCTTTAACACAATTGCGTGTGCTGAAATAAGTGAAGTTGAAAGCATTAAAGATGTTCCATCATCACTTCTTAAAGGTGCAGTTGTTGTTATGTTTGAAGATTGCAATTTTGCAGTTGAAGCAGTGGTTCAACAATGGGATAAACGCGCCCTTATGGAACCACCAACAAGCGCAGTTCTTAAAGGTCCTAGGGAAGGTTTTAATGAAAGCATTAAAACAAACATAACACTTTTAAGAAGACGGTTAAACACGCCCAACTTAGTTATTAAAAGTTTAAAACTTGGCAAAGTAACAAACACCCAAGTTTCAGTTCTATATCTGCATGGAATTGCAGATCATAATGTTGCAAGGCAAGTTATAAAAAAAATTAAAAGCATAAAAATTGATGGAATAATTGACAGTTTCTATGTTGCGCAATTCCTTGAAGAAAAACAAACCAGCCTTTTCAAGCAAGTTGGAAGCAGTGAAAAACCCGATGTTGTTGCAGCAAAAATGTTGGAAGGACGAATTGCAATTGTTGTTGATGGAAGCCCAATTGTTTTAACCGTTCCATTTGTTTTGGTGGAAGATTTACAATCGGCAGACGATTATTATTCAAGGTCGTTTAGGGCAGTTGTTATAAGGGCAATAAGGTTTTTTGGGGTTATAATAAGTGTGCTTTTGCCCGGAACATATGTTGCAGTTCAAGTTTATCATTACAGGGTTATTCCAATAAAATTTTTGGTAACAATTGTTAACTCAACACAAGGTTTACCCATGACGCCTTTGGTGGAAACAATTTTTGTTATAATTTTGTTTGAAATTCTTTACGAAGCAAGTTTAAGAATGCCCAGATATTTGGGTATGGCACTTTCAATTGTTGGTGCTTTAATCTTAGGCGATACGGCAGTTAAAGCGGGTTTGATTTCACCACCAAGCGTTATGATTGTTGCGTTAAGTGGCATCACCTTTTACACCATTCCCGAACAAAACATTCAACTTTCAATTTTAAGAATATTTTTCACATTAATGGGTGGAATACTTGGATTCTTTGGCATAATAACTGGAACATTTTTTATTCTTACATTGCTTTGCGATTTAAACAGTTTTGGTGCTCCATACCTTGCACCTTATGCTCCATATATAAAAGATGATCAAAAGGATTTCTTATTCAAACTTGATGTAACCAAAATGAACACTTTGCCAAAATCAATTCCAAACGAAAAGGTTAGAAGGAAGTAAGTATGAAAGAAAGAACAGATAAATTTTCAACTCATCAGTTAAGCGTTATAATGCTTATTGCTTCAATTTCGCTTAAAGTTTTGTTGCTTCCATCACTTTTATCTGCTGATGCGGGAACAGGTTTGTGGTTAAGTGTTATAGTTGGTTACATCTTCGAATTCATAACACTTATATTTATAATAAAATTATTGCATATGTGCCCCAATTTAACATTTTATCAAATTCTTGAAAAATGCTTTTCAAAAATTGGTGCAGTTATAATTTGCACTCTTTATGCTTTCTATTTTGGCATAAAATGTGTTTTTATTCTTTGTGAAACAAGGCTTTTCTTTATTGAAACGCTTTATGAAGAATTTTCATGGGTGCTTTTTACAGTGCCACTTTTTGCACTTATTTGTTTTGTAACTTCCAAAAAAACACATATTATTGGTCGGCTTTATGAAAGTTTCAGTGTGGTTGTTTTAGGCGGATTTATTTTTCTTATTCTTGCAAGTTTGCAAGATGTAAAGCCAGATGGATTGCTTCCTATTTTTAATAATGGAATTGCTGGTTCTCTAAAAGGAATTTATAACAACATTTTCTTGTTTGGCGATACAATTATAATGCTAACTTTTTGTGGAAGAATAAAAATTGAAAAAAATACAAGTTTCCAACTTAAAAAAAGCCTGATTATTTCAGGCGTTATGGTTGTGTTGTTTATGTGCATATATTATGGAATTTACGAAAATATTGCAAATATGCTAAGATTTGCAATTTCAAGCGTTGTTCAGTTTTCGCCAAGAGTTTCCAGTATGGGCAGAATAGATTGGATTGCAATTTGCGTTTGGTGTGTAACCTTATTTTTGCAGTTTATTTTAATAACATTTGTTCAAAAAACATTGGTGAACGACACATTAAAATTAAAAAAACGAAAAAATTTAACAGGTGTTATAATTGTAACTTTAATTTTTACTGCAACTTTAATAATTTATTATAACATTGAAACAGTGTTTGAATTAATTCGTCAAGATTGGGCAATTTGGTTATTTATGTTCTTGCAATATCTTGTTCCAATAATAACTTATATTGTTTTAAAAATAAAAGGTGAAAAGGAGTTAACATATGAAGAATTACCTAAAAAAGTTACTAACAAATAAAACATATTTTGTTATTTTCCTTATAATTCTTTTCTTTTTGCCAATAACCCTTGCATTGCCAGCACAAAGCGAAGTAAGGGCAATTGTTATAGGGTTAGGAATAGACCTTGAAAGTGTTGAAGAAGCCGAAAAGGCAAATCAAGAACAATCTTCTGGCGTAAGCACTTCAAACCAAGAAGGTTCAAGCAATCAGGAAAGTTCATCAAGCAAAGAAGGATCTTCGGGTGAAAGCCAACAATCTGGTGAAAGCAGTTCATCTGGTCAGCAAGAAAATCAACAATACACAAACAACTATAAACTTTCTGCACAAATAATAATTCCAACAATTGATGTTAAATATAATCAAAATGTTCAAGTTGTTTGTGCCACTGCACCAACAATTATGCAAGGCATTGATAAACTAAATTTAATTCTTGGCAAAGAAATTGGGTTAACTCATTGCAGTGTTGTTATTGTGGGTGATAGTGTTGCAGAAAAAGGTGTTACTGAAATAATGGATTTTCTTGTTCGTTCCAGCCGACTTAATGCAAACACTGTGCTTGTTAACACAAGTTCTGCCTACGAACTTCTTATGGCAAGTTCGCAACTTGATAACGGCATTTCATTTTCACTTCAAAACATCTTAGAGTTTAACGAAAAACTTGTTTATTCTGCCGACATAAGCATTGAAGAATTTTATAAAAAAATGATTCAACACACTCAAACAAACTATGTTGGAAGGGTTGATGTGATAAAAAGCGAACTTGATGGAATTGAAGTTAATCAGGAATCCAAAGGTTCAGGCGGTGAAAGTGCTTCAAGTGGTGGCGGTTCAAGTGGTTCCAGCGGTTCAGGGCAAGGCACTCAAAGCATTTCGAATGTGGGAAAAACTGCACTTTTTAAAGGTGGCAAAAAAATTGGTGAACTTCAAGAAAATGAAATAAAAGGTTATAAATGGCTTTCAAATTCAGGCACTGATGGTTCAATAAATGTTTCAGGTTTAACAGAAGAGCCATTTAAAAACAACGATGGTTGTGTTGTTAACATTGAAACCAAACTGTTTGCTAACCGATACAGAATAAAAGGCACAACGCCAGTTGTTGAATCTTATTTATTGCTTATTGTTAAAATTGAAGAAGTTACAACTTCTTCAACAGCAGAAAAAAACTTTAACAATGGTTCATCAAACCTTATAACAAATGAAGTTAAACAAAAAATTAAAGATAAAATAATAAACGAAATAAACTTAACAGTTGAAAAGTGCAGAGAATATGGAATTGATATGTTTGGTGTTGTTTCTGCATACGAAAAATATAGAAACAGCGAATTTAAAAAACTTGTTAAGTTCTATGGAAGTGAAGAAGAGTTTTTAAAAGCAACACAATTCGATCCACAAATAATAATAAAAGGCATAACTTAATAAACAAAAAAACCGCATTTTGCGGTTTTTTATTATTCAAAAAATTCAAATTCTAAGTTTCCAACTTTAATTGTGCAACCTTCGAAAGCGCCTTTTTCTTTTAACATATCAATAATGCCTTCATTTTTAAGTCGTTTTTGAAAATATGCCATACTTTCACTGTTTTCAAAAACAATTCCCCTTAAAATTTCATCAATCAAACCACCAGTAACATGGAAAGTTCCATCATCCAAGATTTCAATGTTAACACTAATTGTGTCGCGCATATCAAAATTATGCTCTTCAATTTCAATTGGTGCACCTTTTGGCAATTTTTCAAGTTCAGAGTGCATAACTTTAATAAGTTGTTCAACATCTTTATTGGTTGCAGCACTTATTGGAACAACTATATAATTTGCATAGGCTTTTTTAAACTCTTCAATTTTTTCGGTGTTTTCACCAAGCAAATCGCACTTATTTAATGCAATTATTTGTGGCAATGAAGCAAGTTTTGGTGAATATGAAGCAAGTTCATTATTAATAATTTTAAAATCTTCAATTGCATTTCTGCCTTCAAATTCAGAAATATCCACAACATGAACAATAAGCCTTGTGCGTTCAATATGCCTTAAAAATTCATGGCCCAAACCAACACCTTCACTTGCACCTTCAATAAGTCCAGGAATATCTGCAACAACAAAACTGCTGTTGTAACATTTCACAACACCAAGGTTAGGTGAAAGAGTTGTGAAGTGATAGTTTGCAATTTTTGGTTTTGCCCCACTAATTTGTGAAAGAAGTGTGGATTTTCCAACATTTGGAAATCCAACAAGACCAACATCGGCAATTGTTTTAAGTTCAAGTTGCAATTCATATTCAGTGGTTTTTTCACCAAGTTCACTGAAAGCAGGCGCTTGCCTTGTTGGAGTGCAAAATTTTGCATTTCCACGGCCACCTTTTCCGCCACGGCACAAAATTTTTTCTTCGCCATCATAAAACATATCAGCAATAATCTTGTTTGTTTTTAAATCTCTTATAACAGTTCCTTGCGGAACTTTAATAACAAGATTTTCACCTTTTTTGCCATAACAATTTTTGCCTTTTCCATCTTCGCCATCTTGTGCACGATATCGTTTTGCAAACCTGAAATCAATTAAAGTGTTAATGTTTTTATCTGCAACAAAAATAATGTTTCCGCCATGGCCACCATCGCCACCATCTGGGCCGCCTTGTGCAACAAATTTTTCACGCAAAAACGAAACAGAACCATTTCCGCCGTTTCCTGCCTTAACAAAAATTTTAACCTTATCAATAAACATAAGTTTTATCCTTTTAATATGTTTTTTTTAGTTATTTTTTTTTAAATTATAAAACTTGCAATCTTCTTTTAATTTGCAGTTTTCACATTTATGGCCCTTTGCTTTGCAATAATATCTGCCAAACAACACAAGGGCATAGTGTGTGTTTTTCCAACTCTGCTTAGGAAGTAAGTTGCATAATTGTTTTTCACAATCAAGCACATTAACAGAATTTGAAAGCCCCAACCTGTTGCTTACCCTGAAAACATGCGTATCCACAGCAAGTGCAGGAATGTTAAAACATTCACCAAGAACCACACTTGCGGTTTTTCTGCCAACACCATCAAGCGTTATTAAATCTTCCATATTTTGTGGCACTTCACCGTTAAAATTATTTAAAATTTTAACTGAACAGTTATAAATATTTTTTGCTTTTGTTGAGTAAAAACCACACGAATGAATTATTTTTTCAATCTTATCAACGCCTAGTTCTATCATTTTTTGTGGCGTAGGTGCAATTTTAAATAATTCCTTTGTAACTTTATTAACTTGTTTATCTGTGCATTGCGCAGAAAGAATAACAGCAATTAACAGTTGATATGGTGAATTATATTCCAGTTCACATTTTATAATTTCAAAATGTTCGTTAATTTTATTTAAAATTTTTTGGGCTTTTTTAAGTTCCATAAAATAAGTATATCACAAACAATAACAATTTTCCACAATTCTTTTTAATTTAAACAAAAAAATAATGCAAACGCACTATTTTTTCTTAACTGCTGATTTAGTTAATTCCAAGCCCATTTCAAATTTGGTTTTATCAAATGCAAAAATTGGTTTAACGCTTTTTTCAATTCTGCTTGCAAATTCAAAAAACTTTTCAAGGTTAACATTGTCAGGATAACTTTGTAACTCAATTATGAAATCCTTTTCCTTTTTGCCATTTTCTTGGTTAACATATTTAACCTGTGAAAATATATATTGGCATTTAAACAAGTTTGAATAAACATGGAAGCGTGTTGATTTTTGATCAACAACAAGAAAAGGTCGCATTGAATTTAAAACACTTAAAAGGTCAACCTTCAATCTTGCATAAACACTGAACGGAATGTTTTTCATAATAAGTTCAATATAGTTAAAAATTGTATCGTAATAAGGAATTTCATAGTTAAACTCTTTGCAGGTTGTATATGTTCCATAAGCAGTTTTAACCAATTGAGTGTCGGTTTTAATTGTTATATTTTTTGTTTTTCCAACAGTTCTTGTTCTTATAAGCACACCAGCGCTTTTTAAAAACATTTGTGGTGTGTCATAATAAACATCAAGCACCTTATCTTCACTGATAACTGAAAACTCATAGTTATTAACAATTAATGGAGCCGATAACATTTGATTAATTGCTTTTTTGCTATCAACCCTGAATTTTTTTTCAATTTCATTATTCATAGTTCTTCACCTTACATATAGTTTAATAGAATTTTAATAAAATATCAATTAATTTCATAAAATACCTTATAATTTATTTTAAATTATGATATAATACATTAATTAAAAGGAGAATTTGTATGAACAGCGAAGTTAAAATTGCATTAATGTATGATTTTGATGGAACATTGGTTGCCGGAAACATGCAAGAATATAGTTTTATTGAACAAGTTGGCTCGCAGGTTATTAATTTTTGGCAAGAATGCAATGATATGGCTGTTAAAAACAATGCTGATAAAATTCTTTCATGCATGTTCAAAATGGTTGATAAGGCAAGAAAAACACCAAATTTTTCAGTTACAAGGGAAGGCTTTAAAAAGCACGGAAAAAACATTGTTTTGTTTAATGGAGTGCAAGAGTGGTTTAAAAGAATTAACGATTATGGAAAAAGTTTAGGTGTTACCATTGAACATTATATAATTTCAAGCGGACTTAAAGAAATTATTGAAGGCACAAGCATTGCAAACGAATTTAAACAAATTTTTGCTTGTGAGTTTATATACGATGAAAACGGGCAGGCAGTTTGGCCATCACACAGTGTTAACTATACAAACAAAACACAATATTTATTTCGCATAAGAAATGCTGATTTTAATTTGTATGATAGTGAAACAATAAACAAACATCAAACAGCACACAAATATGTTATTCCATTTAAACGCATGATTTATATTGGCGATGGTGAAACAGATGTTCCTTGCATGAAACTTGTTCGAACTTATGGTGGTTATTCTGTTGCGGTGTATGATCCCGACAATGCATATAAAAAACAACAGGCTGATGATCTTATGCGTTATGCAAGGGCAGATTTCTCGTGCCCAGCAGATTACACCGAAAACAGTTTAATAGATAATGCAATTAAGAACATTATTCATAAAATGGCAATTGAAGCAAATTTAACAAAAATAAGTGAAAAAATTAAACTTAATAACGAAACAAAAAATTAAAGGGGAAATTTAAAATGATAACAACAAAAGAAAGGGCAATCCTTAAAGGAATTGCAGTAAATCTTAGTCCACTTATGCAAATTGGAAAAGATGGATTAACCGACAATGTTCTTTCACAAATTGAAGAAATTCTTTTTAATAAAGAAATTTTAAAAATTAACATTTTAAAAAATTGCGACTATAATGCAAAAGAAGCAATTGCAATTATTTGTGAAAAACTTAACTGCGAACCAGTTCAAGCAATTGGAAGCAAAGTGGTTGTTTATAAGCAATCAAACAAGAAAAATATTAACCATATTTTATAAGCAAGCAGGGGCTTGCTTTTTGATTTGAAAAAGGTTGACAAATCTGGTTGATTAATATATAATAACCTAGCATTAATTTTTAAATAATGTTTAACTTAACTAAACAAAAGGGGAGCTTAATAATGAAAAGAACTTATCAACCTAACAAACGTCAAAGACAAAAAGTTCACGGTTTTAGAAAAAGAATGAGCACTAAAAGTGGCAGAAATGTTCTTAAACGCAGAAGAAACAGAGGCAGAAAAGTGCTTGCTGCTTAGCTTTGTGCGCTAAAAACATTTTTCAAGGTGGATTAATGTTAGCAAAACAAAATAGGTTAAAAAAAAGAAAAGAATTCAGTTATATATATAAACACGGCACATTTTCCGTTTGCAAAATTTTAAGCATAATTTATTGTAAAGGTTATAAGAAACCTGCAAAAATTGGTTTTTCTGTAAGTGCAAAAATTGGCAATGCAGTAACTCGCAATAATGTTAAACGAAAGTTGCGTGAAGCAATGCGCCAATTGGTTTCAAAAATTGATGGCAACTTTAACTATATTATTGTTGCAAGGAACGGAATTGAAAACTGTGAATTTGCTGAAATTCAAAAATCAATTATATATTGCCTTAATAAAGCAGGTTTAATTTTAAAAAATGAAGAAGAAAAAAATTAATTTTGTTAATCTTATTCTAATGCCTGTTTTTATTTTGGCAATTTTTCTTATATATTTTTATAAGTTAATTATTTCACCAATTCTTCCAAAAACTTGCAAATTTTATCCAACTTGTTCAACATATATGTTGCAAGCAATTAAAGAATTTGGTATTATTAAAGGAGCAGTTATTGGGTTAAAACGCTTGTTAAAATGCAACAGTTTTTCAAAATGTTGGGGCTACGACCCAATTCCAGATAACATTAAAGGGGATTATAAATGGTTAATATAGCAAACTTACTTATTTCATCTTGGCCACAAGGTGGAATGTGGGAAACATTAATTGGTTGGTTCTATGTTTTATTTAAAAACTATGCACTAACAATAATAATTTTCACAATTGTTTTAAAACTTGTGCTTTTCCCGCTTGACTTGTTTCAAAAAAGAACAGCACATAAAAATGCCACAATGAATGCAAAATTGCAACCACAAATGGCAGAACTTCAAAAAAGATATGGTAACAACAAAGATTTATATAATCAAAAATTAATGGAACTTTATAAAAAGGAAAATTTTTCACTTGGTGGTTCTTGTCTTGGAATGTTGGTAACTTTTGTGCTTACCATTGTTATTTTTATGACATTATGGAACGCACTTGGAAAAATTTCTGCAACAAAAATTGTTTGGCAATATCAAGAATTAAATTCAGCATATGTTCAAACAATTGAAAACAATTCAACTTTATCTGACGAAGATAAAATTCAACTTGCTCAACAAGCAGTGAACGATAAGTATAACGAAATTAAAGATAGTTTCTTATGGATTGAAAATATTTGGCAACCAGACACATATGCAAGCCCAGTTTTAAGTTTTAAAGAATTCGATAAAATTGCAAGCCAATATAAAGTTAAATATCTTGCAGAAGGCGAAACAAAAGAAGAATTTAAAGCACAATATGAACTTGTTACAGTTTCATTAAGGCAAAAATATGACAGATGGAATGGTTATTTTATTTTAGTTGTGTTGGCAGGAGTTATAACTTTTGTTAGCCAAAAGGTTCTAACAAAAATGAACGCACCTAAACAAGAACAAAATAAAAATTCAAACAATGAACCAGATCCAACTCAATCAACCAATAAGGTTATGAGCATAATTATGCCACTTATTATGGTGTGGTTCACATGGAGTTCAAGTTCAGCATTTGCTCTTTATATTATTGTGAACAGCATTGTTGGAATGCTTACATCAATTGCTTGCAATGCAATTTTTAAAGCAATTGAAAAGCGCAAACAAAACAAAGAAGCAGAAACTTTAAGTTATAAAAGGTAAGGGAAGAAAAATGCAAAGTATAGAAGCAACAGGAAAAAGTTTAAATCAAGCAATTCAAAACGGATTAAAAGAACTTAACAAAACAGAAGAAGAAGTTAATGTAACAATTCTTAATATGGGTGGTTTATTCTCTCCATATAAAGTTCGTTTAACAGTTATTGAAAATAAAGCAGAAACACAACAAGCCGATGAACAAACTGAAAATTTGGAAGAAGTTGTTTTGCAACCAAAAGGTAAAGTTGTTAACCCAGAAGCAGAAGTTAGTGAACCAGAAGTTAAAGAAGAAAAAGTTTATGTGGTTGATGAAAATGCACCAGAAATTTTGGATAACTTTTTAAGGCAACTTTTTAAACAAATGCAAATGGAAGCAAAATTTATTGTAAGTGCCGACGAAGAAAGAATTAACATTTCTGTTCGAAGCGAAAATGATGGCGCAAAACTTATAGGGCACAGAGGTGAAAACCTAAAAGCAATTCAAATTTTGTGCAATGCTGCACTAGATGCTGTAAGCAAAGATAACCGCAAAATCATAATTGATATTGAAAATTACAGAAGCAAACGCGATGAAATTTTAAGGCAACTTGCAATAAGAACAGCACATAAAGTTGCAAAAACCAAAAAGAAAATTGCACTTGAACCTATGAACAGTTATGAAAGAAGAATAATTCACAGTGTTCTTCAAAGCGATAAATATTGCATAACTTATTCAGAAGGCAAAGAACCTAACAGACATTTAGTTATTGATTTAAAACCAAGATAAACAAAAAATGCGAATTTAAATTCGCATTTTTTTATTTTATTTTATTTAATTTTATTTAATTCCCATCAAAGTAAGCCATTCTTCTGATGAATTAAGCCAAACATAATCAGCACTTGCTTGAACAGCTTCAATAATTAAACTAAAACCAACGCTTTTGCCTGCATATAGGTTTGAAGTTTCATTGCCTTTTAGTTTAACTTTTGAACAAATTTTAACTTGTTCGTTAACTTCCAAATATCCTAAGTAATACCAAGTATCTTGTTCTTCATCATAGAAGAAATTATTAATATTTGATGTTGGCGGAACAAATTCCAATATATTATTTTCCAAAACACCTTCAACAAAAGTTAAGGCAGAAAATCTGAAATATACATTAACATCACTTTGTTTATTATTGCAAACAGATAATTGATAATCAACCGTATCCATAGGGAATTTTAAATTTTGCAATTCTTGTTCATTTGATTCATGTCCATTTACAGAAATAATTAAGTTATCATTATTATTAGTTTTAATTGGCCTTGTTGCAAGCCAGATACCAATTATTGCACCAGCAATTAACACAACCATAGCAATAACCCAAAGAACAGTTAACCAAGTGTTGTTTGCAGGAGGTTTATTTGCTTTTTTTCTTATTGAATCAATCAGTTGCTTGTTTTGTTCAGCAATTGTTTGACCATGTAATTGTTCATAATTTTCCAATTTATAATGCCTCCCTTAAAAACATCATACACTATTTTTTGTGTTTTGTAAAACAAAATTATATTTTTGTTTAAATTTAAATATATAAAAATTTTAACCAAAAAGTTGCAAATATCATACAAAATATTGATAAAAGGGGGGAAATAATTTTGATAATTCATGTTGTTCAAGGTGGCGACACACTCTATAAAATCGCAAATCGCTATGGTGTAACAATTGAAAAACTTGTTACAGATAATCAACTTGATAAACCCGACAGCCTTGTTGTTGGGCAAGATATTGTTGTGGATATTGCAACAATTCCACACACAGTTACAAAAGGTGAAACCATGTGGAAAATTGCAAATTTTTATGGTGTGGATTTGCAGGATTTAATAAATGCCAATCCGCAAATTGCAAATCCAAACAGACTTATGATTGGTGATATTTTAAACATACCAACCATTGAAAGCAATAAGCGAAGCATTGATGTTAATGGCTATGCGGTTGCAAACATTTCAACACAAAATTTAACCAAAGCATTGCCATATTTAACATATCTTTCAATTTTCAGTTATCAGGCAAAAGAAGATGGCAGTTTGTTCATTCTTTATGAACAAAATTTAATTAACACAGCACGCAGAAATAATGTTGCACCACTTATGGTTGTAACCAATATTGGAATGAGTGGTGGATTCGATTCTGAACTTGCACATATAATTTTAACCGATATGGAAGTTCAACAAACATTAATTAATAACATAATTGTTACCTTGCAAGCAAAAAATTATTATGGGGTTGATATTGATTTTGAATATATCTATCCAGCCGATAAGCAAAACTATGTTAATTTTTTGCAAAACCTTAAAAATCAACTATCGCCATATGGGTTCAGTTTAAGTGTTGCAGTTGCCCCAAAATATTCTTCAAACCAACAAGGGTTGCTGTATGAAGCGCACGATTATCAGGCAATAGGTGCAATTGTTGATAGGGTTATAATTATGACTTACGAATGGGGTTATATTTATGGTCCACCTATGGCAGTTTCACCATATAGCGAAGTAAGAAGGGTTATTGAATATGCAGTAACAGTTATTCCACCAGAAAAAATTTTAATGGGAATGCCAAATTATGCTTACGATTGGACATTACCATTTGTTCAAGGCTCGGTTGCAACAACTTTAACAATAAATGGTGCACTTAACCTTGCAATTGAAAAGGGAAGTCAGATAATGTTCGATGAAAAATCTCAAACACCATATTTTAATTATACAGATAACAACGGAAACCGACATATTGTGTGGTTTGAAAATGCAAGAAGCATACAGGCAAAACTGTCACTGGTGAATGAATTTAATCTTGGCGGTGTAAGTTATTGGACAATTAATAATTTTTGGAATGTTGGATATTTAGTTTTAAAAAGTATGTTTAATATTAACAAAGTGCTTTAACGAAAAAAATTCTTAAAAAACTTGTTATTTTAATAAAAAAAGCGTGATTTCACGCTTTTTTAACTTAGTTATGCACCTACACCATAACTATTAACCCAATCTTCTGGTGCAGTTGTCCAAGTTTCACTTGCAGCACCGTTAGCATATTGAATTGCTTCAACAACAACAGTGATTGTGTAAGTTTTGTTTGCATCAAGATTTGTTAATGTTTTTGGAATAGTTACTGAATTAACAAAACCAACGCTATCGCCAGAACTCATTGTGCCTTTATAGTAATAATAATCATCATCACCTGTTTGCCAATCTGTTGCGTTAACTTCTGCGGTAACATTGGTCGATGCACCATCGTTATTGGTGATTGTGATTTTTGCCCTAACAACGCAATCAGAAGTGTTTGTAGGTGTTGTAACACCAATAGTTTGATCGTAAACAGTTCCAGGCATTGCAGTTCCAGCAAAAGTTAATGCAGTTGCACTTGCTCCACCCTGAGTGATGTTAATGTTAACAGGGTCACCCAATGTGATATCACCACCGGCATTATTGGTTGCACCAAAGAATGCACCAGTAACACCAATTGCCAAAGTTCCAACAAGCAAAATGCTTAAAGTAATAATGGCAATTAACGAGGCATTATTTCTTTTTCTTGGTTTGTTTTCTTGCATTTTTCCCTCCTTATTTTTAACACAAGTTGTGTTTATGTTAATAGTTTTAACAATTAACTTTTTTTTATTCATAATTTTCAAATCAATAACTCAAAACATTGCTTTTTTTTATGGAATGTTATATAATTGTTAGCGAATTATTTAATAACAAAGGAAATTTTATTGATTATGTTAGACGGAAAATATAACTTTAAAGAAAGTGAAAAAAAGTGGCAAGATTATTGGCAAGAAAAGAACATTTATAAGTTCGAAAAAAACAGTAATAAGCAGGTTTATTCAATCGACACACCACCACCAACTGTTAACGGAAAAATTCATATGGGGCACCTATCAAGTTATATGCACATTGAAGTTGTTGCAAGGCACCACAGAATGAAAGGCGAAAATGTTTATTTTCCACTTGGGTTCGATGATAATGGCTTGCCAACTGAAAGATATGTTGAAAAGAAAATTGGCAAACCAGCATATATGCTTCCAAGGGCAGAATTTGTTGATAAATGCCTTGAAATAACAAGGGAACTTGAAAAAGAATTTCATGCTTTATATAAATCTGCTGGTTTCAGTTGCAATTTAACAGATAACTATTCAAGCATTGCACCAGAAACACAAAAAATAAGCCAACAATCATTCATTGACTTATATAATAAAGGCTATATCTATCATGCAGAAAGCCCTGCACTTTGGTGCACTGAATGCCGAACCGCAGTGGCTCAAAGCGAACTTGAAAGCAAGGATCTTGAATCAACTTTTAACTATTTAAAATTCTATATTTCTGGAACTGATGATTATGTAACAGTTGCAACAACAAGGCCAGAAATGCTTGCGGGTGTTTGTTGTGTTTTCATAAATCCTAACGATGAAAAAAACAAACATTTGTTAACAAAAAAACTTGTTGTTCCTTATTTTGGCTATGAAGTTGAAGTTTTAACCGATGAACTTGTTGATATGAACAAAGGTTCTGGTGTTGTTATGTGTTGCACATTTGGTGACACAGTGGATAAAGAATGGCAACGCAAACATAATCTTCCAATAAAAGAATGTTTCACCAATGCAGGAAGAATGACAGCACTTGCTGGCGAATTTGAAGGCCTTAAAATAAAAGATGCAAGGGCTCAGATTATTGAAAAACTTAAAGAAAATAATTTTCTTATTAAACAAGAAAGCATAACTCATGCTGTTTCAACACACGAAAGATGCGGAACAGCAATTGAAATTGCAGTTAAAAAACAATGGTTTATTGATGTTTTATCAAATAAGGAAAAACTATACGAAGCAGGTATGCAACTTAATTGGAATCCAAGCAATATGCGTGCAAGGTATCTTAATTGGGTTGAAAACTTGCAATGGAATTGGTGCATTTCAAGGCAAAGGTTCTATGGTGTTCCATTCCCAGTTTGGTTCTGTAAAAATTGTGGCAAACCAATGATTGCTGATATTGAAGATTTGCCAGTTGACCCACTTGTTCACAAACCAAAACGTGCTTGCAGTTGTGGTTGCGCCGAATTTGAAGGCGAAACTGATGTTATGGATACATGGGCAACAAGTTCATTAACACCACAAATATGTTTAAACCTTGTAACAAACAAAGGTTTAAGTGATGAAATGGTTCCAATGAATTTAAGGCCAAATGCACACGATAATATTCGTGTTTGGGATTTCTATACAGTTGTTAAAAGTTTATATCACTTTAACAAATTGCCTTGGAAAGATTTAATGATTTCAGGCTATGTAACCAGCGCAACTGGTGATAAACTTGCAAAATCAAAAGGCAACGATAAAAATTCACCACAAAACATTTTGGAAACTTATTCTGCCGATGTAACAAGATATTGGGCAGGAAGTTTATCACTTGGCAAAGATACTGCTTTCAGTTTCGATGCTTTCGATAGCGGAAAAAAACTTGTTAACAAAATTTGGAATGCATCAAAATTTGTGCTTTCATTTTTGCAAGACTATAAGCCAACAAAAATCACACTTGCCCCAATGGATAAGTGGATAATTGAAAAATGCAAACAAGTTCAAAAGAACTATTTAAAACATCTTGATGGCTACGATATGAGTTTGGCACTTAACGAACTTGAAAGATTTTTCTGGAACTTCTGCGATAACTATATTGAAATTGTAAAACGCAGACTTTATAATCCAGATATTTATGGCAAAGATTTATGCGATAGTGCAAAATATGCTTCATACACAGTTCTTAAAGCAATGCTTAAAATGTTCAGTCCGTTCTTACCACATATAACCGAAGAAATTTATATGGCATATTATGCTGAACACGAACAACAACCATCAATTCATGTTTCTGGTTACTATGATTTTGACAGTTCAGAATTAAACAAAAAACTTATTGAAAATGGCGATGAAGTTGTTGAAATTGTTTCAAACATTCGTCAGTTCAAGTCAACAAATAAAATAAGCCAAAAAGTGTTCATTTCATCACTTGAAATTTCAAGTGAAAACACAGAGTTCTTAAAAAGTGTTGAATATGATATTAAAGCAGTTGGTTCAATTAACCAATTAACATATGTTCAATCACAACAACCAAATCTTGTGTTTGGAAACATTATTGAAGAACCAAAAACAGAAAACTAAAAAAAGTTGCCAAACGGCAACTTTTTATTTTAATTATTTGTTAAAAAATTCAACATATCTTTGTTTTGCTTCGTTAATTGTTTTAATTGCTTCCTGTTTTCCGTCCATATCTTTCACTGTTGTAACATCTTTTTCCAACGCTTTATAAACATTAAAGAAGTGAAGCATTTCATCACTTATGTGGTTTGGCAAATCATCAATGGTTTTATATTCATTATAATAAGGGTCGCCAAACGGAATTGCAATAATTTTTTCATCTTTATTTCCATTATCCAACATTGTAACCATTCCAATTGGATAGCAACGCACCAAAGTTAAAGGTTCAAGCGTTTCACTGCTTAACACAAGCACATCAAGTGGGTCGCCATCGCCACTAAGTGTTTTTGGAATAAAACCATAGTTTGATGGATATTGTGTTGAAGTGGAAAGAACCCTGTCCAACATAATAAGCCCAGTTTCCTTATCCATTTCATATTTTTTCTTGCAACCTTTTGGAATTTCAATAACAGCAATAAAATCTTCGCTGTTAATTCTGTTTGAATTTATATCATGCCAAATATTCATATAATTATCTCCTAAATTTATTATAACATAAAAACAGAAAACATAACAAACAAAATTATGCCAAGTTAGTTTGACACATAAAATATATTTATGTTATAATAATAACAGAGATTAAAAAAGGTGCAAAAAAGCACCTTTTGTTTTTTAAGGAAATTTTATGAAGTTTGAAGAATTAAACATCAAGCCTGAAATAAAAAATGCAATAGCAGATATGGGGCTTGAAACATTAACCGAAGTTCAACAAAAAGCAACGCCACTTGCATTAATGGGCACAGATTTATTTGTGCGAAGCGAAACAGGAAGCGGAAAAACTTTGGCTTTTGGAATTGCACTTGTTAACAATTTGCTGGAAATAAAAGGCGTTCAAAGTTTGGTTATTTGCCCAACTCGTGAACTTGCAATGCAGGTTGCAAAAGAACTTGAAAAGTTAACAAAATATTTGCATTCTGAAAGTGTTGTTGCAATCTATGGTGGTGCTGATATGGGCAGGCAAATTAAAGCACTTAAAAGCGAAACAACAAAAATTGTTGTAGGCACTCCGGGCAGAATTTTGGATCACATTTCAAGGCGAAGTTTAAAACTTCACACAATTAAAACTGTTGTGCTTGATGAAGCTGATGAAATGTTAGATATGGGTTTTAAACAAGATATTGAAAAAATTCTTAAAGGTATGCAAAAATTAAGGCAAACAATGTTGTTCAGCGCAACTTACCCTGAGAACATAAAAGAATTGGCAAATAACATCTTAAATAATCCACAAAAAATTGAAATTGGCATTGAAAATCAAAGTCTTTCCAATATAACGCAAGAATTTGCAATTGTAAAAAAAGATAATAAGAAAGATGCTGTTCTTAAAATTTTAACACAACGAAATCCTTATCTTTCCATTGTTTTTTGCAACACAAAAGCAATGAGTTCCAGTGTGGCAAACTTCCTTTCAAAAAACAAAATTTCAGCAAAAGTATTGCACGGCGATATGAGTCAGTTTGAACGAACTCGCGTTATGCGTGAAGTTAGGGAAGGCAAAATTGCAGTGCTTGTTGCAACCGATATTGCCAGCAGGGGAATTGATATAAAAGATGTGGATTATGTTATTAATTTCGATATGCCACAAACACTTGAATTTTTCTTGCACAGAATTGGCAGAACTGCAAGGGCAGGAAAAGAAGGCAGGGCAATAACCCTTGTTAGCACACAAGATGATATGGCATTGCTTAATGAAGTTCAAGAAAAAACAAATTCTGAAATTGAAAAAGCAGATTTAGGTGAACTTAATTTTTATTTTTATAACACAAAAACAGCAAAAAAAACTTACTTAAAATCACAAACAAATTTAAAAATATTAAATAATAAAAAAAGAAGTTATGCTAAGCAAAAGGCACAAAAAATAAGTGCAAGATTTGGTGGTGTAAGTGAACGAATAAGCCAATACGAAGCGCAAGAAAAAAATTTTGTTAAAGCAAAAAACTTTAAAAGAAATAAACAACAAAAAAAGCAAACAAAAAAAGGCAGATAATTGCCTTTTTTTAAATTTTTTCATTTTCAACTTCATTAAGTTTGTTATAAACTTTCATTTTTTTACTTTCAATTAACTTAACTTCATCAATACTGTTAACAAGTTCATCTAATAATTCATTTGCTTGTTTATCAGTTTTAATTTTTTCAAGGGTTGATAAAAATTTATCATAATCAAAGAAATAACCAGTTTTGCCATTAAGAGTTTCTTTATTTGCAGATAAAGTTTCTGCAATTGTTCTTAAAGCAGTTGAATATTCAACAGTTATGTTGGATTTTTGAAGATTTTCAACCATATATTTTAAAATAGCATATAAGTCTGTTTTTTGATTTTCATTGTTCTTAATAAAGAATTTAACTGAACTCATAATTCACCTCTAACATTTTTCTTGGTAAGTTTAACACATTTTAATATGTTTGTAAAGGGGGTTTTTTTATTTTTCTTCAAAATTAATTGCATAAGCAATCTTTGAAGTTGCATCAATTTTAACTTTATCTGAAATTTCAACACCGGCAATAACAAACACTTCATTTTCAACAGCAAGAACTGGAATTAAGTTTCTAAGCCTTAATGGAATTTTTTTATCTGCCATAACAGATTTTAATTTTTTTGTTCCACCGCCAAACTTAGTAAAAACATCGCCATCTTGTCTGAATCGCCAAATTGCTTTCTTAGGCAACTTATTAAAATCAATAACCAATTGATTTTCAATTAATTCAGGTTGGCTTAACTTTTTAACAGTTATTGTGCCAACATTTGGAATTGATGTTTTGCCACATTTAAATTTCCATTCGTTATTTTTAACAACAACAATCTTTTTAACAATTGTTAAAAAATCATATTCTTTATGAACTGTAACATTGTTTGGCAAACTTAATTTGCTTCCGTTTTCACCATTCACGGCAAGGTCATAAATCAATGCAATATGTTTTCTTTCCATATCTTTTTGAACGCCAAGTTCTTCAAAGCAATTCATAATCAGCCTTGAAACCAAACTGTTGGAATAAATAAAATAAGAAAGTGGGATTTTAATGTTGTTTTTATCTTGAATTATTCCATCAAAATGCATTTGACTTTTAATATATTCATCGTCATTCTTACAAATTTTTGCAAATGAAAGAATGTTTTGTTCAACATTTGGCCATCTTTTTCTTATTAATGGCATTAAAGTGTTTCTTAAATAGTTCCTGTTTGCTTCGTTATCGAAATTTGTTTCATCGTCAACATAAGTAAGTTCATTTTCGTGAATATATGCCAAAATTTCTTGCTTAGTTGTGTCAAGAAGTGGTCGAATATATTTTCCACGCACAAAATTAATTCCACTTGCACCATTTAGGCCAGTTCCACGGAAAATATTTAAAAGCACAGTTTCAACTTGGTCAGAAATATGGTGACCAAGTGCAATTTTATCAATAATACCCCTTGAAAGAAGGCTGTCGAACATGGTGTATCTGGCAACTCTTGCAGCCTCTTCAAGTGTAAGATTTTTTTCTTGCATTAATTTAAACACATCAATATTAAATTTATAGCATTTAATGTGATGTTGTTTGCAATATTCACTTACAAAAGCGCTGTCAGCACTGCTGTTATCACGAATATTGTGATTAATGTTAATTGCAACCACTTCAATATCATATTCTTCTTTATTTTCACTTAAAAAGTGAAGCAAACTCATGCTATCAGCACCACCACTGCAAGCAACACCAATAATTTCGCCTGCATTAATAAGAGAATGTTTTTTTATTGTTTTAATAACTGAATTCATTTTAACCCTCTAAAAATTATTTTGTTATATTATATATCATTGTTGGATTTTTGTAAATATCTTAATTAAATATATTTTAATAAAAATATATAAATTCACCAAAAAAGTTCATACTATCAATATATTGTTAGCAAAATATTTGTAAAATTTTTAGTAAATGTGTTATTATAATAATTGAAAATTATAAAAAGAGAAATTTGCCCATGAAAAAATTAAAGATATTTATGTTATTAATTTGTTTGTTCGCAACTTCAATATGTTTTTATGGTTGTAACGAAGTTAAAGTTCAAAGTGTTTCGTTTAACCAGCAAAAAATAACACTTGTTGAAGGTTCAACAGATTATGAAGTTTTTGCAAATGTTGTGGCAAATAACTCAAAACTTGTTGCAACAGTTCTTCCATATAACGCAAAAAACAGGGCTGTTAGTTTTGAAGTTGATAACTCAGAAATAATTGAAATTGTTAACAACAAAATTCACGCAAAAAGTGAAGGTGTTGCGCATATAACCGTAACCACAAAAGATGGCAATTTTTCAACATCTGCCGTTGTTGAAGTTGTAAGTGAAACCAGCAAACTTTCAACCGTTGAAAATTTAAGGTTTGAAAATGGCAAAGTTGTTTGGGATGCAGTTGCTAACGCAAATTATTACACAGTTATTTTAAACAATGGCATTCACTCTGAAACAGTTGTTACCGAGTTTGCAGATTTTGAAAGCGGTGTAACCAATAAAATTCAAATAATTGCAAACAGTTTGGGCAATGCATATTCTTCAAGCAACGAAAGTGCAGTTTATACATTTAAACAACTTGCCAACCCAGACGCAGTTTCAAACAATAACTACAATTTAACTTGGAATGCTGTTGTTGGGGCAGTCAGTTATGAAGTTTTTGTTGATAATGTTAAAGTTAATTCTGAAAGCATAACAAACACAAACTTCACAATTCAGCAAAATCTTGTTAACGATGGAAATGCTCACAGCATATCAATAATTGCAAATGGTGATAACGAAACAACTTTCCAAAGCAAACTTTCAAATGCTTATCAGGTTCAAGTGTTAAGTGCACCAACATCAATTTTAATTTCACAAGGCATTGTTATGTTTAATGAAGTGCCTTATGCGAACACTTATAACGTAAAAATTGGAAATGAAATATATTCAACTTCCAGCACAACATTTAAAATTCCAGAAGAAGTTAATGCTGGTGAACACTCGTTAACCATTCAAGCGGTTGGCGCAATTAATAACTTTATTGCAAGTGATTTTTCACAAACAACTTTAAGTTTTATAAAACTTGCAGAAATTCCTAACTTCACAGTTTCAAACAACACAATAAGTTGGAATAAAGTTACAAATGCTGGTGGATATTTAATTTCAATTAACAACAATATTTATAATCTTGGCACAGTTTCAAGTTTCTATTTTGGTGAAGAGTTTGAAGCGGGTGAATATGAAATAAAAATTGCAAGTGTTGGCACAGGCAATCAATATGTAATGTCAAACTTCACAGAAAGCAAAACATTAACAAAACTTCCAGTGCCAGAAAACTTACAAATTTTAAATGGAAAAATAACTTATAATGCTGTTGAAAATGCATCAAGTTACATACTTGATATCAACGGAGTTAAAAAATCAATTTCAAGCAACCTAATCTCAAACAATGTTGCAAGCCTTGATGTTGCTTTGGAAAGCGGAAACTATAACATTAAAGTTCAAGCAGTTGGCAATGGAACAGAATTTTTAAACAGTTCATTCTCACAGGCAGTAAACACAACTAAACTTGATTTGCCATCAGCACCAATTCTTGAAGATGGTTTAATTAAATGGAAAGCAGTTAGAAACGCTTTTGGCTATAATGTTAAGTTAAACCAAGTTGTTTATGAATTTAACAGTTTGGAAACTGATGGAAACATGGTTGTTCTTGATTTAAGTTCAATCCAGTATGCAGACGAAACCTATTCTGTTCAAGTTCAAGCACTTTCAAGCGCAGAAAACATTAATTCAGATTATTCTGCTAATGTTGATTTTAAAAAATTTAAAACCCCAGAAACATTAAAAGCACATTTTGGTAACTTTGCTTTTACATATAATAACAATGTTTCTGTTTATGAACTTAATGTAAATGGTCAAACATCATATTTAAACAAAGAAAATTTAATGGTGGATAATTCTGCAAATCCAACATTATATATTCACGATTTCAAGTTTGAAAACGCAAACAATTCATTAACAATAAAAATAAAAGCACAAGGCACCGATGAATATATATCAAGCGATTTTTCACAAGAAGAAATCTTTAATGTTTGTTCAAAAATTGAAAATCTTAAAATAAGCGAAAACATTTTATCATTCCAAAACAAAAATGATGGAAATGTTTTAATTGAATGTTCAGGAAAAACCGACAATGGTTCAGTTATAAGCATTGAAGAAAAAGAAACAATGCAAACATCTTATAGCCTACCAAACTTTATGGGTGAAAACTTGCCAGGCGGTGTTTATACCTTTATTGTAAGGGCACAAGGAAACAGCATTAACACTTTAAGCGGTGTTAAACAAAATGTTTCTACAACAATTTTAAATGCACCAACCAATTTTAAGGTGGATTCTGGTAAAATAATTTGGAATGGGGCTTCAAATGTAAGTGGCTATAAACTTCAAATTTTCAATGCTGAAAACAAACAACTTGCAAAAGAAATGGAAGTTGGAAATGTAACAAGCATTTCTCTTGCAGGATATACCGACCTTGAAGAAGAAAAAGATTATTTAATTTCAATTCAATCAATTGGAAATGGAACTTCAACAATTTCAAGCAGTTTTATTAATGAAGGTGAACAAGTTACAGCGTGCATATTGGCAAAACCATCAAATCTTAAAGTTGTTGATGGCGAAATAAAATGGGATAAAGTTAACAATGCAACTGTTTATGGATTGTATATTGACGGAAAACTTTCAAACATAAAAGCAGAAGAAATTGAAACTTTGCAAGAAGGCATTCCTTATGGAACACATAACATAAAAGTTTATGCACTTGGTGACAGCACCAAATATCTTTCAAGCGATGTTTCATTAACATTTGAAGTTGTTAAACTTGAAACCCCAAGCAACATTCACATTAAAAAAGATGCAATAACAAACAAAGCAACATTATATTGTGATATGCCTGCATATTCAAGTGCATTAAAAATAACAAAAGAACATAACAACGAAAAAGCTGGTGAAGATGAATATCTTCAAGAATTATATGCTCAGGGCATAGCAGTTGATATAAGCGAATATGAAAGTGGTTACTACACCTTTAAAGCACAAGCAGTAGGCGACAGCACAAAATATATCTCATCAAGTCAAACACTTGGTTGTTCAACAACAATAATGGCTTGCCCAGAAAATGTTTATCTAAACAAAGGTGTTTTAACTTGGAGTTCAGTTACAGGTGTTCAATCTTATAATGTTTATATTAACTATTATGGAAAACATAATGCCGAACTTGTTTCAAGTGAAGAAAAAACAAACATTCAAAACAACTCTTATATTTTAAACACTGATTTCCAACAAGGATATTATCAAATTTCAGTTAAAGCAATTGGCGACGAAACAAAATTTGTTTCCAGCCAAAAATCAAATGTTATTGATGTTGAAAAACTTGGCATACCATCTGGTTTAAGCACAGAAGCAGGTGTTATTGTGTTTAACGAACTTCAAGGCGCTTATGAATATGCAATTTATGTTGATGGCAAAGAATGTGGCAGAACCAAAAAAGAAACCACAAGTGTTATTAAATATGAATTGCCAGAAGAAGTTTCATCAGGAAATCACCAAATTTCAATTCAAGCAATAGGTGATGATACAAAATATATCACAGGTGAAACAGGTGCAACAGTTCTAACAGGTGGCACATCAGTTGAAGTTATTGGTGCAACAATGGAAGTTATTAAACTTGCACCAGTAAATGAATTTAAACTTGAAAATGGTGTTTTAACATGGCTTCCAATTGAAATTGCAAGCGGTTATTCACTAAAAATTAATCAAATTAATTTTGAAGAAGAAATTGAACAAACAACAACCAAATCTTCATATACTTTTGGCGAAGAAATTTCAGCCGGCAAAAAAGTAATAAAACTTAAATCAATTGGTCAAAATCTTGCAGATGGCAGAAGAATTTTAAATTCCAACTATACAAGTGCCTTAACCGCAGTTAAACTTGAAAAAGTTGTTAATGTTCACGCAAGTTATGGAACTGAAATTAATGATTGTGGTGTTATTAAATGGAACAGAGTTCCAAATAATAATGGATATATTATTTCAATTGAAGGAATTAACAAAGAAATAATAACCGAAGTTAACCAAGAAACATATGAATTTGTTTCATCTTCAATTCCAAGCGGAAAACTTAAAATAAAAATTAAAGCAATAGGAACAAATTCAACATCAACTTCAACTTCAAATTATATAAGTGGTGATAATTCAAGCCAAGTTGAATATGAAAAATTAAGCACTCCAACCAATTTTAAAATTAAAGATGGAAAATTAAATTGGGATTATAACAGTGGTTATTCATTTGTTGTAAGCATAACATCAAATGGTGAAGAAAATTGTTTTGTTGTAAACGAACAATCAGCAGTTGTTAACACTTCATTTAAATCTGGAACTTATGATATAAAAGTTAAAGCACAAGGTAAAATCGCAGAAGATGGAACAGAATTGTTAAATTCAAGTTATACTTCAATAATAAGTGCAGTTAAACCAGAAAAACCAACAAATGTTACAGTTGATGAATTTGGCGTTGTAACTTGGAATGAAGATGAAAAAGCAGAATGCTATGTGGTTATTGCAACTTATACAGCGCCAGGCGGAACTTCTGAAGAAACAGAAATAAAATATGAAAACTTAACAGAAAACATTTGCTATTTAGGTGCAAGCGGTATATATAAATTTAAAGTTTATGCTGTAAGTGAACAAGGTTTATACAGCGATGGCTCAAATGAAATTCAAACAGTTCTTGATGGCTTTGTTAAAGGTGATGGTTCACAATCTAACCCATATGAAGTTTCAAATGTTCAAGATTTCATAAGGGTAAGCAAATATCCAGAAGCACACTTTAAACAAATTAACGATATCGATATGAACAATGCTGAAATTAATGCAATGTTTGTTGAAAAAGAATTTGTTGGAAATTATAATGGACAAAACTTTAAAGTTTCAAATCTTAAAGTTTCAGGCTCTGCAACGCAACAAGAACTTGGATTGTTCTCTGTAATTGGTGAAACTGGTGTTGTTCGCAACCTAAAACTTGAAAACATCAGCATGCAAATATCTTCACTTGCAGGTGTAGGTGGAATTGCAGGTAAAAACTTTGGAACAATTTCAAATTGCAGCATAAGTGGTAAGGTTTATAATTTAACCAATGCCGATATGTCGTCAACATATGCGCTTAACATTGGTGGTGTTGTTGCATATAACGCAATAAGCGGAATTGTTGAACTTTGTGAAAGCAATGTTGAAATTAAAGGTATAATTGAAAATTCAACAATTTTAACCAGATATTATGTAACAAGTGGTGCAATTGCAGGTGCTAACTATGGCACAATTAAAAAATGCATAACATTAAACAATGCAAATGTTTATGGAAATGTTTCAGGCGGTATAAGCGGATTAAATGCTGGCAGAATTGAACAATGCGTAAACAATGCAAGTGTTCAAGGCACAAATATTCTTTATAATGGTGCAGCAACAAGTGGTTATGCAGGTGGAATTGTTGGTTCAAACTCTTCAAACGGAACAGCAATCATTTATAATTGTTATAATTTAAGTAATAATATTAAATGTGTTAACACAACAATAAATTCAACTTCATACAATCTTTATGCTTCTGGCATTGCAGGATTAAA
The DNA here is from genome assembly GCA_045639255.1 of Clostridia bacterium. GTDB lineage: Bacteria > Bacillota > Clostridia > Christensenellales > UBA1242 > JAZUCT01. The sequence goes on along the minus strand of JAZUCT010000042.1, from coordinate 9,713 downwards.
CAATTCAAGCAACACAAATGAAGCAAAAATAATTAATTGCTATAACTATGCCAAAGTTATTGCTTACACCGTTGACGGAATAAATTATTATAATTCAAGCATTTGCTATAATGCAAAAAATGGCTATGTTGATTATTTCTATTATTCAACTTCAACACTTGATGAAGCCGTAAGAAACGGAAAAAATAAAGTTTCTAACTATGAACAAAAAACAGAAGCGAACATGAAAACAGAACAATTTGCTTCTGAATTAAACCAAAATATTTCAACCATTTCTGCAAGTCAAAATTTAAGTTCATTTAATTTAAGTGCAGAAAATTGTTGGAAACTTCTTTCAACTGGAATTGTTGGATTTGAATGGCAAGAACCAACACAAGAATAAAATTAAAGGAATAAAACATGATAACTTTAAGCGGAAACTATTTTAAACTAACCTTAATTAAAAAATTTCTTTTAAACAACGCAGGTTTAATTAATGTAATTATTGCATTAATAGTTTCCGCAGTTATTGTTTTAAGTTTAAAAAAACATAAACAATTCATATTTGAAAAAACACCTAATTTTAGTGTAAAAAAAGAAACATTAAAAAAGGTTATTCCAAACTTTGTTTATGCTTCAATCTTAACATTAATAATTGCAATTCTTATTGGCTATCAACCTTTCATTGTAACAAGTGGAAGTATGCGCCCAAGCATTGAACCAGGTGCAGTTGTTCTTGTTAAAAATGTAAGTTTTGAAGAACTAAAAGTTGGCGATGTTGTTACTTTCTCTAAAAATGGAAAAATTTTCACAACACACCAAATTATTGCAATAAAACAAAGTGGAACTTTTCAAAAAGGTGAAATTGTTGAATGCAATTTAAATGGCGAAATATTTCAATATGAAATTCAAACATCAGGCGGGCAAATATTAACTCATGGAACAGGCAACAGTTTAGGAACTGTTGATCCAGCCATAACATATGCAAACATAAAAGGCAAAGTTTTCTATTGCATTTGGTATGTTGGGCTTATAATTGTAACATTAAAAAATCAAATTCTTTTGCTTATAATAGCATTGGGGGCAAGTTATTTTGCTTATAGAAATTATTTATCAATGCCCCAATATTCAATTTAAAAAAGTGCTTCAAGCGAAGCATTTTTTAACCAATTTAAATCAAAATTATTAATAATAAATAAAGGTAATATTATGAAAAAATTTCTTATTTTAACGGTATCTGCTGGCGAAGGGCATAATTCAGTGGCAAAGGCTGTTGCAAACCAACTTAAAGAAAATCCAAACAATGTTGTTAAAACTGTTAATTTATTTAAAGATTTATCAAATGAATTTAAGTTTCAAATAACAGATGAAGGCTATATTTTAAGTTGCCGATATTTTTTATTTGCATTTAATAAAATATTTAAAAAGTTAGCCGATTTAAAACCATTAAATCGTGAAAAAGCACCAATTCAAGCAACTGTTTTAAACGAAAGCCCAGAAGTTTTAAAATGCATTTATAACTATAAACCAGATGTTATAATTTTAACTCATTGTTTTCCAGCAGTAATATTAACAAATTTAAGAAAAATTTTACCAATTAATGCAAAAATTGTTGGAATTTTAACCGACTATATGGTTCATCCATTCTGGGAAGCCAGCAATGGAATTGATTATATAATTTCACCAGCAGAAGCACTTGAATTGGAAATTGTTAAAAGGGGATTTGATCCTGAAAAAATAAAACCATTTGGCTTGCCAACAAAAAAAGAATTTAACAATGCAATTGATAAAATTGAAGCAAGGAATAATTTAAAACTTAACCCTGATTTGTTCACAATTCTTGTTATGAACGGCGGTGCATTTGGAAAAACCGATAAAATTGTTAAAAAACTTATAAAAATTAAAAATCCAGTTCAAATTTGTGTTATTAATGGCCGAGATGAAAAAAGCTATGAAAAAATGAATAAGTTCATTTCTAAACACAAAAAATGTAAACATAAAATTTTAAATTATGGTTTTGTTAATAATGTTCATGAATTTATGAGTGCAAGTGATGTGCTTGTGGGTAAATGCGGTTGCATTTCAATAAACGAATCACTTAACCTTGAATTGCCACTTTTGGGCTATGGAAAACTTCCATATCAAGAAATAAGAAACATTGAATTTTTGGATAAAAACAAGTGTGCAATAAAAATTCAAAAAGAACTTAAACTTAATAAAGCAGTTGAACTTTTAATGGATTATCCAGATATTGCAAACACTTTAAAAGTTAACATTAAAAAATTCAGAAAACCAAATGCTTTAACTGATATTTGTTATTTTGTTGAAAGTTTTGAAAATGCCGATTATTCAAACTGCTTAAATCCCGAAGAAATTGATAATGCACAAGTTATTAAACAAATTATTCAAGCAAATTCAACAGCAACCAAACAAAAACGAAAAAGAAAACATCACTTATCAAAAGTGGTTAAAAATCAAAAAAACAATGAAAGCAATAATTAACACGGCAAATGCTGTGTTTTTTATTGACTAAATTAAATTATTTTAGTTATAATTATTTTACTTAATTAAGGGGTAATAATGGAAATTTTTATTTTATGCATGGTTGTGTTGTTCGGAAGAATTCTTGATGTTTCGCTTTCAACAGTAAGAACAATTATGACGGTTCGTGGCAAACCACACATAGCATCAACAATTGGTTTTTGTGAAGTTTTTATCTGGTTCTTGGTTGTTCGCGAAGCACTTAACACTGAAACTGAAAGCATTTTTATTGCAATAAGTTATGCCTTAGGTTATGCTTTGGGCACATTTATTGGCGGAATGTTTGTTAAATTATTTATTCGTGGCACAGTAACAATTCAAATTGTAACAACGCATAATCAGGAACTTTTCAATGCCTTGCGTGATAAAGGCTATGGTGTAACAATTGTTGATGCACATGGTGTTAATTCCGACACTAAAAAGTGCATGCTTTTCATTGAATTGGATACAAAATATCAAAAAGATGCAACATCAATTGTTAAAAAGTTCGACCCTAAGGCATTCATATTTGTTAACGAAACAAAAATGCACTTAAATGGTTATTTTAAACAAAACAAACAATAGGAAAATTATATGGATTATATTGAATTAATAAAACTTGCAAAACAAGCAAAACAAAACGCATATGCACCTTATTCAAAGTTTAAAGTTGGTTGTGCAATTTTGTGCGAAAATGGTGAAGTTGTAACAGGTTGCAATGTTGAAAATATTGCTGGTTCATCAAATTGTGCTGAGCGCACGGCAATTTATTCAGCAATTTCAAAAGGCAATTCAAAAATCAAAACAATTGCAGTTATTGGCAGTGAAAACAATTTTTGCTATCCATGCGGTGCTTGCAGGCAAGTTATAATTGAACATAACGAAAATGCAATGGTTGTGTGTGCAAAAAATGAAACGGAATTTGAAGTATATAACATCAAAGAATTGTTGCCACACGCATTTTATCCAACAAATCTAAAAAAAGGCTGATTTAAGCCTTTTTTTAAATAATTAATTGTTGCCCTAAAAAAATTGCAGAAATGTTGTTTTGTTTTTTAATGTTTTCTGCTGTTGTTCCATAAATTTTTGCAATATCATCAATTGTTTGGTTGGGTTTAACAATATGTATTTTAAGATTTATTTTATCAAAAAACACATAATCACCATAGGTTGCGTTTTCTATGTTATTAATTCGTTTAACATGGTTAATGCTTACCTTAAATTCATTGCAAACACTTTCAAGTGTTTCGTTTTCTTTTAACTGATAAATAATATTTTGCTCGTAAACTTCTTTCATTCCTTTTCCCCTTTGTAACTATGTATATTTTAAAGCATGCACAAATATTAATATATTAAGGCGAAAAGAAATGAAATCTTTAACAAAAGCAGTTTTTCTGCTAACAATATTTTCAATAATTTCAAGGCTTCTTGGATTTGTTTTTAAAATTTATCTTTCACATTCAATAGGCGAAGAAGGTATGGCAATTTATCAAATTGCAATATCTCTATTTTTTGTTTTTTTAACCCTGTTAACAAGTGGAATTCCAAGCATATTATCAAGGGAAATTGCAGTATATAGTGCAAAAAAAGAACAAAAAAACATTCATACATCAATAACCAGCGGACTTGTGATTGTAAGTGTATTTTGCCTTGTTATAGTTGCAATAATGTTTGCATTAAAAGGTTTATTTGTTTTTCTTAAAATAAACCAAAATGCAATTGATTTGCTTTATTTAATGATTCCTGCTTTTATTTTTTCAAGTTATCAAAATGTGTTAAAAAGTTATATGTGGGGCAAATCTAACTTTTTCAAAATGAGTGTTGTTGACCTTATTGAACAAGTTGCCCGAATTATATTGTGCATTTTGCTTGCAACCAAGCTTTTTGGGTTAAGTGTGTTAACAGCAACTGCGGTTTCACTTAATATTTCTTGTGCAATTTCACTTGTTATTTGCATAATTCACTATGTTAAAAATAAAGGTAAAATTTGCTTTCAAAAGCAAAACATGTTTTCGCTTGTTAAATCTTCACTTCCAATAACAACTGTTCGAATGGTGGGCAGTTTGGTTCAACCCGTTACAGCAATAATTGTTCCATTCATGCTTTCGTTGGTGGGGTATAGCGAAAGTCAGGCGCTTTCACTTTATGGTGCAACAACTGGAATGGTTCTTCCAATGCTGTTTTTGCCGTCAACCTTCATTGGTTCACTTGCACTTGCACTTATTCCAGATTTATCCAGCAAAATGGCAACAGAAAATAAATCTGCAATTGTGTCACAAGTTAAATCTGCAATTATTTTTACAACAATAATTTCAATTATATTCATTCCAATTTTTTCAGGGCTAGGCATGGAAATTGGCATGGTTCTTTTTAATTCAGAAATTGCAGGACACTTGCTTGAAATTTCATCTTGGATAATGCTTCCGCTTGGGCTAAGCAACTTATCCACTTCAATGCTTAATGCAGTGGGCATGGAAGTAAGGGGATTTGTTAATTACTTATTTGGCACAATTGTGCTTGTTGCGTGTTTGTTTATTTTGCCCAAATTTATTGGCATAAATGCAATTATTGTTGGAATGGGGCTATGCATGGCAGTTTCAACAATTCTTAACATAAGTTTGCTTTCAAAAAGACTAAAAATTAAATTTCAGCTTTTCAAAATAATTTCAATTTTATGCTTATTAACAATTCCTTGCTATTTAATAATTGTAAATTGTTTTGGTGTTTTAAAGTTTGTTTTTCCAACAATAATTAACATTGCAGTTTCTGCTTGTTTAGGTTGTGTTTGTTATGTTGTTTTGTGTATGATTTGCAACATTATTAAAGTTTCACAAATAAAATTGCAATTTTTAACTAAAAAATCACATAAAAAACAACAAATTTAATCAAACTAACAATATGTTAGTTTTAATATTCAGGTCGTTAATAATATATATTTTTGTGTTTATTGTTATAAGGCTTATGGGCAAGCGTCAAGTGGGTGAACTTCAACCATTCGAACTTGTTATAACGCTTATAATTGCAGATTTGGCATGTGTTCCAATGTCGGAACTAACAGTTCCTGTTCTTCATGGCATTGCGCCACTTATAACACTGTTAACACTTCATTTTTTAATAACTTGGTTAAGTTTAAAAAGCATTGCATTCAGAAAAGCAATTTCTGGTGAAGCAAAGCTGGTTATAACACCAAAAGGCATAGATTTTAACACTCTTAAAGAATTAAACATGAACATAAGCGATTTAACCGAAGCAGTTCGAACAGCAGGCTATTTCAGTTTTGAAGATATCAATTATGCAATTGTGGAAACAAATGGAACAATTAATGTTATTCCAAAGGCAAATTCCAGTCCATTAACAAGCCAAGATATGCAAATTGTGAAAGAAGAAACAGCACTTCCACTAACACTTATAAGTGGCGGAAAACTGGAAAAAGATAACCTAAAACTTGCCGAGATAGACGAAACTTTTTTAAAACAAGAACTTAAAAAATATGGTTTAACAAACATTAAAGATATAACCTATTGCGATATAAATCAACACGGAAAAATGTATATTCAACCCAAGTTTTCACAATATATAATTCACAATGTGAACTATAAAGGTGGTGGAAAATGGTAAAACGAAACATAATTATTTTTTTGTTATTTTCAGCACTTATAACAGGTGCTGTTATGGAACAAATTTATATAAAACAAAGCATTGATGGATTGCAACAAAAAATTTCAGTTTTGGAACAAGAAATAGATAAAAATTTTCAAAGCGAACAATCCTTTAATCAAGTTGAAGAAATAAGGGTTTATTGGCACAACCGAGAAAAAGTTTTAAGCATGTTCATTAACTATAAGGAACTTAAAGAAATTGTTGTGCAAATTTCAAGGTTGCAACAAACAATGTGGCAAGGCGACGAAGAAAACACTTATATAGAATTAACAGTGCTTAAAAACATCACCACTTCAACCGAAAAAGTTATAGGCTTTAATTTTCAAAATGTTATATAAAAAAATAGGCAATTTGCCTATTTTTTGTTAATTAATTTTTGTTTAGCTTTTTGATTGCGTTTTTCAATTTTTAAAGCTTGCTTATCTTCACGCCATTGTTTAAGCATTAACATATATTCTTCTTGCAATATATATCTTTCAGATTTTATTTTTGCAATGTTATCTTTCAGCATGTTAATATCAACAATTGTGTTTGCAAGGTTATTATATGCATTATAATAAGCATTTCTTGCAACTTTCATTTCAGATTTTTCTTGTTTTGAAAGTTTTCTGTTTTTGAAAGTTAAATATTTATCTTTTGCATTTGCAAGAATTTGTTCTTGTTCAACTTTATCTTTTTCAAGTTTATTAAGTTTTGCAGAAAGTGCATCAACTTTTTCTTTAACAATGTTTTCAATTTCTGCACGGCGAACACTTTTAAGTTTAACTTTCTTTCTGTCGTAGTTATTTGATTTTTTCTTAATTTTAACAAACTTATCGAATTTAATTCTTCTTAAAATTGTTCCAACAATTGCAACAACAAGTGCAACACCTGTTATGAAAGTTGAAAGCATAATTGCAAAAGTGCTCCAATCAAAGTTATTTGCTGATGAACTTGAATCTTCATCATCTTCAACATCTTTAACGGCAGTTTTAACAATTTTAATATTATCAGGGATTTCACCATCTTCATAACTAGCAGTTGCAGAAGTAAAATCTGCTTCTTCCATGCTTTCCACTTTAACATCTGCAAAGTATGCAAAACCACTTGTAACTGCTTTTTCAGAACCTAAACCAAGGTTTAATTTAAGTTCAATATCTGTGTCAGAGTTAACATAGAAAATAAATTGTTTCCATTCATTATTGGTTAGGGCAGTGAAACTTTCTTCTACCTTATCAATGCTGATATATGCACCATAAGGAATTGCATTTTCGTTATTTTCATCTTCATATTGAACATTGCTTTCACTTTGGCTTAAATCATTTGTTTTTGCCCAAACTGAAACTTTATAGTATGAACCACTTGAAAGTGTTTGAGTGAATTTGTTTGTGTAAGAAGTTGCAAGGTCAACTTTATTGTTGATATAAAGAACATTTGTTGAGGTTGAATTTGCAGGAACTTCTGGTGAGACAATTCCATAACTAGAATTAATGTTTGAAGTATCTAAAACACCGCTAACACATTCATTACTGTTTGAATTGGTAGTCCAGTTTTTGCTTTCATATAAGCCATAACCATTTTTGTTGTTTGAAACAAGGTTAAATCCATCTTTTTGCATATCAACAACATCAACAAAGTTGCCAGTTATTGCAGATTTGAATTCTGTTTCGGTTGCAGATTCAATCATCATATCATCAAAGAAGGCAGAACCAGTGCATCTTAAAACTTCGTTTCCAAGGCTTAGTGAAGCAGAAATATCCATATTTTCAAGTCCTGTGCGAATGTAGGTTGAAAGTGTAACCCAGTTACCATTTGCAACAACATTGTTAAATTCACTTATAACCACATTGTTATAAGTTAAAGCCCATCTTGCACCACCATTAACATTATCAATGCCATTTTGTAGGGCAGAGTAAACTTGGGTTTTAACATAAACAGAAACTTTATAGAACGAATTGCTTGATAAAGTTGCTGAATTTGTTTTGTATCCTTGATATGCATATGAATTTTGATAAATTGCAAGCACATTGTTTGTTTGAGTTTCAATATCAGAATGTGTTTGACTTGGTGTTAAACCAGGGTTTGCAAACGGAAAATTTGCTGAATTAAACACATTTGCATTTGTGTTAACAATTCCACTTGCAAAGTTATCAGTTGAATTCCATGTTCCATAGTTATTTGTAAAACTATCAATTTTTTCAAGTTTAGCAGGTTTAACAAAAAACTTGTTTTCATCGCTTACTTTTTCAAAATTATTAAAGCTATGATTTGCAAAACTTGAACCATCTTCGGTAAGGTTATCAACATCAATTTTAATTAAACCACTTGATGTGTTTAGTTTTTCATATTCAGCACTTGTTAAACTTTCAACAGTGCGTTTTCCAACAAAAGCATAACCTTTTGCAGAAGTTGAATCATTTCCCAACCAAAATTCTGTTTTAAAGGTTTTGTTTTCAAAAGCACTTGCTTTAATTGCAAAACTAACCTTTTCCCAACCATTAAACTTATTGTCAGTTTTTGAAGTGGTGTAACCAGAAATTGTTTCGCCCACTGTTTCATATTCACCATCTTTGTTTTCTTGAACAAGTTTAATTGTTAAACCACCCTCAGTTGTGTTGGTTTTAACATAGAACGAATAAAGAACATAATCGAAAGCATTAACTGTTATTGAGTTGTTATATCGAACACCAACGCTTGCACTTTCTGGGTTAGAAAGTAACAATGCATTTGAGTTGTTAAGCATATTTCCAGTTGTTGGGGCAGTAACCCCGTTTGGATAAATTGTGCCGCTTTCAAGTGAATAAACTTTTTGAACAAACACATTTTCATTTGGTTCAAAACCATTGGCAGCAAGTTTTGTAAGTTCTTGGTTATCATCTTCTGCCCAAGAATAAGTTGTGTAAGCAGGAACCGAACTTGCACTGTTATTATTGCGTTGTTCATAAAGCGAATAGAACGAACTTTCAGCATAAGAATATGCTTTTATTTCATCAAAGAACACTGCATTTTTTGCAACATTAGTTTTTGAACCTAAATAAAGTTGCAAACTAACATTAAGTTCAGTGTTTGAAGTTGCAACATAGAATTTGTAAGTTGTGTAACTTGATGAAGAAACAATATTTTCACATTTAAGTTCAAAGTTGTTATCTGCATCAACCAAATAAACAGATGCCCAAGCATTGTTTTGAGTTTTAACAGGAACTTCAATAACATAATAACCGTTGCTTGAAAGTGTGAATTTGTTTGATTCATAACCATAACCAACAGCAACATTTTCACTGTTAATCATAAAAACATTTGTGTCGCTTGCGCTTGCAGATTGTGCTTTTCCTGGGTTAACAGAAATCTTATAGTCTTCTTTATTATCTTCAAATTTTTCAGCATCAGTGTTAACAACTCTTGCAACAACACTTGAAGTTTCAGAAGAAACAGCATTCCAACTTGTTGGATCCACTGAACTTTGAGAGAATGAAGAGTTATCAATTGAAATAACAGAAGGGCTTGCATCAGCATAAACCCTTAGTGCAGGTTTAAGGTTAACAGCAGATGTTGAACAAATAACTGCACTTGTTGCA
>JAZUCT010000041.1:0-1962 GCA_045639255.1 Clostridia bacterium | reverse complement strand
CAATTTTGCTCTTTTCATAGGCGAAAATGTAACAACAGAATTTAAACATTTTGGAACTTACACACTTAAACTTGTTGAAAATCAAGTTACAAATAACTATGATATTTCAGTTAAATCTGCAAGTTGCGAAATAACAAAATTAGATTTAACACTTACTGCAAGCAGTTTAACAAAGAATTTTAACCAACAAATTGTTTCAACCGACTTTTCAATAACCAACACCAAACTTGCTGGTGCAGACATTTTAAGCGATGTTGTAACTTTTGAATATGAAGTTTATTTGGGCGAAGAAAAGGTGGATTATTCAACCACCCTTGATGCTGGCGAATATGATATTAAACTTAACTTAACCGAACAAAGTTTATTTAATAACTATAACATTTCAGTTACAAATGGAAAATTAACCATTAAACAAAGACAAACTGAAATAAAAGCCCAAGATTATGAAAAATATTATGATTCTCAAACTGTTTCGTTCACAGCAGAATGGTGGGCAAAAGATGGCACACAACTAAGCAATCAAAATTTTATTTACACATATTATTTAATCAGCGAAGAAAATGCAGAAGTTAAACAAGAAGTAGGCGAAGTTAAAAATGTTGGCTTGTATTTAGTTAAAGTTACAGCCCCAGCAGATAAAAATAATTTGGGCTGTGAAGAAGAATATTCAATCTCAATTTTAACAAACGAAATTTCAGTTACCCTAGAAAAAACTGAACAAGTTTTCAATGCTGAAAATTTTGACATAAAAGAAGAAATTTCACTTAACGCAAACACCGATGTTTCAAGCGTTTTAAGTTATAAAATATATAACGAAAATAACAATGAAGTTACAGAAATGGTGAATGCAGGAACTTACACAGTTCAATATGAAGTAAGTGATAATAACTTTAAATTAAAAACCGAAAGTTTCACAATAATAATTGCAAAAGTTAAAGTTCAAATTAACATTTCAGTTAACATAATTAAACCGCTAAGTTTAAGCACTGCAGAAGAAACAATAAGTTATGTTTATAATAAATCTGCACAAGCACCAAAAATTGAAATTGAAAAAATAAGCGAAACAACTTATGAATTAACTGAAAACGATTTCACAATAACTTACACTGGCACTAACTATAACTCACTTGAAAAACCAATAAATGTGGGCAGTTACACTGCAACCATAAGCGTGGGTAACAACTTTGAAATTGTTGGCGATAACACTTGTGATTTTTCAATAACTCCAAAACAAATAACCGATTTAACTTGTGAAACAACATTCACATATAACAAACAAGTTAAAACCTTTAATTTCACAAATTTTGTTGGTTTAATTGAAGGCGATTCTGTTTCAGTAACAAGTTACAAAACTTTGCAAAACGGAACAGAAGTTTCTGCCGTTAATTTTGGCAGTTATAAAGTTCAAATAACAGGCATTTCAAACGGCAACTATTATGTTGAAAATTTGGTTAAAGATTTCACAATCCAAAAAGAAGAATTAACCATAACATTAAATCCACTTTCTTCAACTTATGGCGACGAACTTGTGCTTGGTAACTTAACATATTCAGTAACCAGCGGAACGCATTATGAAGGCGATGAACTAAACATTCAAGCAAAAGCCCTAGATTCTGTTAATGCAGGGCCACACACCTTAGATGCAACATTTAATAACAATAACTATTCAGTTACATTTGTTACTGCAACTTACACAATTAACAAAAAAGTTGCAAGCCTAGATTTTGGCACAACAAGTTTTGAATATAACGGAACAAACCAATATGCAAAACTAACCTTAACAACATCAGATGAAGTTTTAAACAGCGATAAAGCACATTTCAATTTTGCTCTTTTCATAGGCGAAAATGTAACAACAGAATTTAAACATTTTGGAACTTACACACTTAAACTTGTTGAAAATCAAGTTACAAATAACTATGATATTTCAGTTAAATCTGCAAGTTGCGAAATAACAAAATT